>CAZRFC010000442.1:0-3513 GCA_964598975.1 uncultured Mycobacterium sp.
AGGAGCTTGCCAGGATCGGCCGGCGAGGGGGTGGGGACCGATGGGGTGGCGGAACGTGCTCGGCGCAACGGGCGCAACGAAAAGCCCCACCGCAAGGGTGGGGCAGAGCAACGATCATCGGGGCGTGGCGTGTGAGCTACGCTTCAAGCTTCGCCACGAGGTCGGGCTGGCGTTCGATCTTGGCCACGAGGTCGGGCCGGCCGCGCTTGGCGAGGAACTCCTTGACTGCCAGCAGCAGATCCAATCGCGCCCACGTGCCGGAGAACTCTTCGAGCGCGCGGAACATGCTGGTGTACACGTTGTCCTCGATACCTCCGCCGAGCGCGACCCGAGCGTCGCGCCAGCCGGTGGGGCTGGCGAAGGTATTGTTGTAGTCGATGCTCGGCTCACACTGGCAGTGGAAGAAGTTCCTCGCCCCGCACGTGCAGCCGTCGAACTTCTTGACCAGGATGTGCGCCTCGCGCTCGTCACACCAGCCGATCCCCTTCACCTTGACGTGCGTGGGATCATGCGCGTTGCGCTTCAGAATGACCGGGGCGTCGGTGGGGGTGGGGCGATTGGTGGGGCGCTTGACGGACCGCGTGACGGTGGGCCGAACGTCGGTCTGAACGGTGGCGACCATTGAGACTCCTTGGGGCGTTGCGCCCCGACTGTGCCCCCTTGAGGTGTTGCCGATTCGACGGCAATCACGTGCAGCCTACATCGGGAATCGCAATCGGTCAAGTCAAAAAGAATCTCTGAGAATCAAACAGAATCACCCGACGGCTGGCGAGGAGCGTGACGGGAATGGGGCTGGTGACGGGCGGATGAAGGGGAGTGGGAAGGTGCGGGAAACGGAACGGTAGCCACGGGCATTGCCGTGCGCTCCCTGGTCACAGGGGGAGGCGATCTCCGTCGGCTCATGCGCGGCGCGGCGGGGCGCGGCGGGCTCCCGAAGATCATGCGCGGCGGCAGTTTCTCGGTTGCGCGGCGCGGCGGCCGGATGTGCGCGGCGGCGGAATTGGGACCGGGAAGCGGCGGCTCGCCCGCCCCTTGTCGCTTGCGCGGCGGCAGGTTACGCTCGGATCATGGCGACAAAGGCCGGGAAGGGCAGATCGTCGAGCGAGGACAAGGACGCCGGCAAGGTCGGCATCACGGTGCGGCTCGCGCCGGAAGTCGCGGAGAAGTTCGAGCGGCTGGCCACGCTGGATCGCCGGTCGCGCGCATCGCTCATGGCCCTGGTCCTTGAGGATTGGATCAGGGACAACTTCGAGAAAGAGGCCGCTCGCCTCAAGCGGGACTGACCTAGAAGATTCCGCGCATTTTTCACTTGGCGCGGCGGGTCTCTTGCGATCAAGATGACCGCATGAGCGTCAACCTGGGGAACATGATTCACATTGAGTTTTCTCGCGGCCACGCCCCGTGCGTTGCCGAAGCGTTCTACGGCCGGGGGACGCCAGAGGGCGTGCGGCGCGTCGTGTTGGAGGTCGCGTCGCGCGGCGAGTACGACGCCCTGGCCACCGATGACGACGCGGTGATCGGGCGTGTGGCCGAGGCCGTGGCGCTGGCGGCCGAGATGGCGCGGCGGCGGTGCGGCGGTCGCGAGGGGTTCAACAGCTAGTCCGTCCGGTCGGCGACCCCGGACGGGCAGGCGGGGCAGGCCGAAAAGCCTGCCCTTCTCTTTTGCCTTGACCGGACGAGCGGGGGGACGGAGGATCAGGCGTATGCTGCCCATCGACTTCGGCAGGGTCAGCGTCAAGTACGATCGCGGCCACGCCCCGTGCATCGTGAGCGTGACCTACGGCGGCGGGATGTCCGACTTCAACCGCCTCACCGCGCTCTTCGAGGTCGTCACGCCAGAGGAACTGGTGGCGATCCAAGAGGACGATCAGGCTTTGATGGACCGGCACGTGGAGGCCCACTACTGGAAGGTGCATACGGACCCCGTGGCAGAGTCGCTTTGGCCTCGCGCGGCGGCCGAGAAGCCTGCGAAGCGGAAACGGGGGAAGCGCCGCGGAGGGTGAACCGATGGCCGAGCGGCTGTGGCTGAGCGCCAGGGAGGTCGCGGAGCGGTTCGGCGTGTCGGTTGACACGGCCGAGCGGTGGGGTAGGGATGGCGTCATCCCGTCGATCAAGCTCGGGCGGACGCGCCGGTTCCACGTGGACGCGATAGCCGAGGTCGAACGCGAAGGGTTGCCGAGGTCGTCGCCGAGCAGGAGGACGTTCAAGACCGTGCCGGACAGACTCGGCCTCGACGAGTTGCGATTGGACCAGGGGAGGAGGCGTACGGGGAGGACAGGCGAGTAGGGCCTCGCTGCCCGGCCGACCGAGCGGCCCACCTTTCGGGCGTCAGCGCTGCGCCGGCGCTGCGCGGCGCGGGATGCGTCGGAGACGCGAAAGCCGCAATTCCGACCCCATCCAAGTGTTACGTCACTTGCCCGTGGTGTCCCCTTGATAGCCAGTTGAGCTAAAGGCCCGTAATTCCTTGATGTCGGCCGAGTTGCGGACATGTTGGTCATGCGACGCACTCCCGACGACATCCGCTTCACTGTATTCGGGATGCGCGGCAAGGCAAGTGGCGTCGGCGGACGAGACTGTGACGGAGAATCGTCCGTTTGGCGGACATTCAGGTACGTTCGCGCGCTCCATCGGCGCTGCGCGGCGCTCGGGTGGCTGTGGCAGGGCCGGTAGACGCTCGATCGCGGCTGCGGTCTCGTCGAGCCTGAGCTTGACGTAGTATTTGTCGGTCATCTGCACGGATGAGTGCCCGAGGAGCTTGCTGAGCGCGGCGGGCGGGATTCCGGCGGCTGCGAGAGAGGTCGCAACCGTCGTCCGCAGGGCGTGAACGTCGAACCTGCCGGCCTCGTTCTTGAACGGAATGCCGGCCCGCTCCAAGTCGGCCCGAAACGTCTCGATCGTTGGCACTCGCGGGAATACCCGATCCTCTGGCCGTGCCCCCGTGGGCTTGTAGGCTCGAAGTTCCGCCACGAGGTCGCCGCGAAGGGGCAGCACCATCGCCCGGCGGTTCTTCATCCGCTTCCGCTCGAACGTGACGGTCCCGTTCTCCAAGTCAACGTCCGCCCACCTTAACGACCGCACGCTTCCGCGCCGCACGCCGGTCAGGCTGAAGAACGCATAGCACACCCGCCGCCCGCTCTCGACGACGCGCGGCTCGGTCAGCAGGCGCGCGAGTTCGTCCTGCGTGGCTGCGCGGCGGGCTCGCCGCCTGTCGCACTCCTCATCGCCCTTGGGCAACCGGTTGAGGTTGTGCGACTTGATCGCCTTCGCGTCCGAGACTAGCCAGTTGCAGAAGGCCACGACGGTCTGCCTGTGGCTGTTGACCGTCCGAACCGCCTTGCCCTCTGCCGCGATCGACGCCAGGGCTCCGAGGAAGCGGTCGTACCGTAGGTCGCTGACCGACTTCGCCTTGGCCAGCCTGAACAGCTTCGTCAACTGCGCGGTTTTCGTTTTGATGTGCAGATCGGCCTGCCCGTCGAGGCGGCAGTGGGTGGCGTAGTCCTCCATGAGTTCCGG
>CAZRFC010000443.1:0-3498 GCA_964598975.1 uncultured Mycobacterium sp.
ATAAAAAGAACCACCCGGTCACCCTTCTGGTAACCCCGGCCGCGCAGGCCTGCTTGGCCACCGCCGAGCGCCAGGTGTCGACGCTGATGCACTGGTTCGGGTAGGCGGCGCGAACCCACTCGATGAAGGGCACCACCCGGGCGATCTCCTCATCGGCGTCGACCGTGACGCCGGGGCCCGCCTTGACCCCGCCGATGTCGATGACATCCGCCCCCTCGGCGACCACCCGGTGCACGGCCTCCTGGGCCGCGGCGTCGCTGAACGTCGCACCACGGTCGTAGAACGAGTCCGGAGTCCGGTTGACGATCGCCATGATGAGCGCACGGTCCCCGGCCACCGGCCGGCCGCAAAAGGTCGACGCCACCCGATCAGTATTCATCACGTCGGGAATCCGCGGCGGACGGCGAAACCTGCCCGAAACAACCGTCCCGATGATGTCAGTGGTTCGCCGGATCCGGCGCGCAGGCGGCCAGCGCGGCGGCGATGTCCGTGGTCACCACCAGGCGGTCCAGGGCGCTCTGCGCGACGTAGCCGGACGGCACCAGGCCGGCAAGCCACTGCCTGAGCCCGTCGTAATGGCAGAGGGGATCGAGCAGCACCAGTGGTTTGGTGTGCATGCCGAGGTAACCGGCCGTCCAGCTCTCGAACATCTCCTCGAGGGTGCCGATCCCGCCGGGCAGCGCCAGGAACGCGTCGCTGCGGTCCTCCATCACCTGCTTTCGCTGCCGCATGGTGTCGGTGACGATCAGTTCATCGGCCTCGATATCAGCGAGTTCCCGGTGCACCAGCGCCTTGGGGATGACGCCGACGGTGTGCCCGCCGCGCGAACGGGCCCCGGACGCCACCGCGCCCATCGCCGAGACGTTGCCCCCGCCGGAGACCAGGGTCCACCCCCGCTCGGCGACCTCCTCGCCCACCCGGAAGGCCAATTCCAGCAGTTCCGGATGACGTGGACCGGACGCGCAGTAGACGCACAGCGCCCACTCGTCGCGGCGGTCGTCGGGGCGGTCGTCGGGGCGGTCTGAGTCGTGCACCCACGAAACGTAGACCACAGCGAAACCTGGACCAAAGCACTGAAAGAGCACTGAAAGGCTGAATAGAGTCCCCGTCATGCCCAAGATCTGGCCCCTGGTTCCGCGCCGCGCCCTCGACGAGGTCCATGCCGCGCTCGGCCGCAACCCGGCCGGCATCGCCCTGCTGGGAAACGAGGGGGTCGGCAAGACCACACTGGCCGCTCAGGGCGCCGCCCTGCTGGATCGAGGCAAACCAGTGTGGGCGGTGGGCACCGCCACCCAGTCCATGATTCCGTTCGGCGCGTTCGGCCCACTGCTGGATGTGCACGATGTGGGCAAACCCGCGGCGATGATCCGGAGCGCGGCCGATTCACTGCTGGCGCGGGCCGACTCCGCGCCGATCATCGTCGACAACGCCCGACTGCTGGATCCGCTGTCGGCGAGCCTGGTCTACCACCTGGCTCAGCAGGCCGCGGCCGGCGCCGGCAGCCCGCTCATCGTGACCGTGCGGTCGGTGCTGCGGGTTCCGCAGGTGGTGGCGGCGCTGTGGAACGACGGACTGCTGGAACGTGTCGACGTGCTGCCCTTCAACGCCGCGGAGGCCGCCGCGGCGGTAACCGCCGCCGGTATCGACACCGACCGGGCGGCGATCTTCCGGCGCAGCGCCGGCAGCCCCCTGCACCTGCGGATGCTGCTGACCACCGGCGGCGGCGAGGAGACGCTGTCCGCCGCGATCGACCGGTTCCTGGTCGGCCTGCCGGGCGAGGCCCGCGAGGCGCTCGGCCACCTGTGTGTCTTCGAGCCGCTCTCCACGGAGGACCTGACGGCGGTGGCGGGTGAGTCCGCGGTCGCGGCAGCCCTCGAAACAGGAGCTGTGCAGGCCCACGACAACCGGTGCTACGCCGGGCACCCGCTCTTCCTCGAACGTCTGGCGGCCACCGTCGACAAGGCCGATGTCCGGCGCTGGCGCAACGCGATCGTCGCCCAGTTCGGCACCCGGGCCAGCCGCACCCCGGGCGACCGCTTGGGCCGCGCGGTGCTCGCGCTGCAGAGCGAGGAGGACATGGACTGCGAGGCGGTGGTCAACGCCGCTCAGGAGGCACTGCGGCTCGGTGATCTGGGATTGGCCGAACGATTGGCCCGTGGTGCGTTGAACCGCGACAACAGGCCGGGCCAGCACTTCCCGGCCCGGCTTGCGCTGAGCTACGCGCTGGCCTGGCAGGGCCGCGGCCGGGAGGCCGAATCGGTGCTCGGTGCCGTCGACACCGAGGCGCTCACCGAGGAGGAACTGATGGCGTGGGCACTCCCCCGGGCCGCCAACCAGTTCTGGATGCTCTCCGAACCGGAGCGCGCCGCCGTCTTCCTGCAGACCGTGCGCCACCGGGTCGGCACCGCGTCGTCGCGCATCACCCTCGACGCGCTGTCGGGGACCTTCGCCATGAACGCCGGCAATGTGCGCCGGGCGCTCGACATCGCCGACGGGGTGCTGGGGCACGCCGATGCGCCGGATATGGCGGTGGCCTGGGCGGCCAGTGCGGCTGCCCTGTCCTCGGCCCGGATGGGCCGGTTGGACGCGGTCGGCCCACTGGTGGACCGTGCCCTGGGATCGGAGTACCCGGGGTTGCTGCGGTTCACCGTCGGACTGGCCGAGATCACCCATCTGCTGATGACCGCGCAGACCGACGCCGCCTTCGAGGCGGCCCGCTGCTTCACCGACTTCGCCGAGTCCGCCCAGCCGGGCCGGGCAATCGGCGAGGTGCTGATGGCCCACGTCCTGCTCGCCAAGGGCGAGGCCGCCGCCGCGACGGAACTCCTGGAGCCGGCGGCGAAAACCCTGGATCGAACCGGCTACTCCTGGGGTCCGCTTGCGCTGAGCTACCTCACCACCGCGCTGGCCATGCAGGGCGAGATCGCCGCTTCGGCGATGGCGCTCAGCCGGGCACAGTCGCGGCACGGAACGAAATCGGCGCTGTTCGCACCGGAACTCGGGATCGCCCGGGCGTGGCGGCTGTTCACCATCGGCGACTCGCCGGCCGCCATCGCGGCGGCGCGCGGCGCGGCACGAATGGCCGCTCGCGGCGGTCAGTACGCGATCGCGGTCCGGGCCTGGCACGAGTCGGCCCGTCTCGGGGACCGCCAGGCCGCCGACGGCATGGCGTCGATCGTCGAGCACGTGCCGTGCGCCTACACCGACATGGCGCGGGCGCACGCCCGGGCGCTCACCGCGGGTGATGCCGCCGGTCTGACGGAGGCGGCGGCACGGCTGTCCGCGGCGGGATTCGCCGGTGCCGCCGCGGATGCGGCGCGACAGGCCGACGTGGCCGCGGACGCGGCCCGACAGGCCGACGATGCCGCGAGGGCGGCTCAGCAGGCCGGGGCCGCCGGGGCGAACCGCAGCCACGGCAACCAGACGAACTGACGGCGGGGAACGGGTATCCCGATGCCGACGCAGGCCTCCGCGTCACCGCCGCAACGGCAACTCCTC
>CAZRFC010000444.1:0-3491 GCA_964598975.1 uncultured Mycobacterium sp.
CGAGGAGATCACCGCGCAGAACGGCCGCTACGGCCCATACCTCAAGCGCGGCACCGATTCTCGGTCACTGGCGTCGGAGGACCAGATCTTCGACATCACCCTGGACGAGGCGCTGAAGATCTATGCAGAACCCAAGCGCCGGGGCCGCCAGGGTGCGGCGACCCCGCCACTGCGCGAGCTGGGCACCGACCCGGGCTCCGGCAAGCCGATGGTGATCAAGGACGGCCGGTTCGGCCCGTACGTCACCGACGGCGAGACCAACGCGAGCCTGCGCAAGGGCGATGACGTCCTGAGCATCACCGACGAACGCGCCTCCGAACTGCTCGCCGATCGCCGCGCCCGCGGCCCGGTGAAGAAGGTCGCCAAGAAGGCCGTCCGCAAGAAGGCGCCGGCGAAGAAGGCAGCCGCCAAGAAGGCCGCCAAGAAGGCCTGATCGTCAGTTCGTGACGTCGACGTCGGCGGGTTCGCCGGGTACCTCGTCGGGAACCACCAGATTCACCGGCCGAGCCAGTTGAGTCGGTGCCACACGGCCCCGAAGTTCAACGACCTCCCCGACGTCCCAGCACAGGGCCTCGGCGTCCAACGCCCCGCTGACCGCGATCGCCGACGCCAGCACGTGGCCCTCCTCGACCTTGGCCAGTTCGGTCAGTCGGGCGGCCTCGTTGACCGGGTCCCCGATCACCGTGTATTCGAAACGGGAGTGCGCCCCGATGTGGCCGGCGATGGCCCGCCCGGCGGACACGCCGATACCGAACGCGGTCTGCTCGAGCACCGAGACCAGTTCGTCGTGCAATTCGCGGGAGGCGGCCAACGCCGCGCCGGATGCGTCGGGATGTTCGATGGGGGCACCGAAAATGCACAGAGCGGCGTCGCCCTGGAACTTGTTGACGAAGCCGCCGTGTTTCTGCACCGTGTCGACCACCACCCGGAAGAAGTCGTTGAGCAGGGTGACTACTTCGCCCGGCGGGCGGGTGGCGGCCAGTTCGGTGGAACCGATCAGGTCGATGAACAGCACGGCCACATCGCGTTCCTGACCCCCCAATTCGGTCCCGCGCTCCAGGGCGCGGCGCGCGACATCCTCGCCGACGTAGCGACCGAACAGATCCCGCATCCGCTGGCGCTCGCTGAGTTCGCGGACCATGTCATTGAATCCGGCCTGCAGCAGTCCAAGTTCGGTGGCGTCGTAAATCTGCATGTGCGCGTTGTAGTTTCCACGCTGAACCTCCCCGAGCGCCCAGCGCAGCTGCCGCAGTGGATCGGAGATCGCCATCGCCGACAACACGTTGCCCGCCAGACCCACCACCAGCGCGGCACAGGCCATCAACAGGATCGGGGTCAGCATGGTGTCGGCGGAAGCTTCGAGGATGGAGAACTTGGTGGCTACCACCGACAGGATGATCATCAACACCGGAACGCCGGTGGACAGCAACCAGGCCAACACCAGGCGCAGCACCACCCCGGGGCGGCGGAAGTTGTCCGGGACGCCGCCCCGAAGGGCCGCCACCGCAACCGGACGCAGAACGCGTTCGGACTGCAGATAGCCGATGATCGCGGTGGCGGTCGCGCCCAGCAGGGTCGCCATCGCCAACTCCGGGGCTGAATGCTGGGCGACCGGCCAACTGGCGCCGATGAACACGAACGCCCCGAGCAACCACAGCGTGATGCTGATCAGCGAACGGTAGCCCGGCATGCGCAGCGCACGCAGGCGGGCCTGCTCGGTCAGCGCCGGATCTTCGTCGGCCAACAGCGCGTCCTGACGCTGCCAACGGAACACCGGAATCAGCAGGCTGAAACTGATCGCCGTCCCGACCAGGAACGCCAGGAAGACATACCCCAGGAAGATCGCGAGATTAGCGGTCGGCAGATCCGCCAGTTTGACTTGCTCACTGGGCGGCAGCCCGAATCGCAGGAAGCTGATCACCAGAAGCGCGCCGATGATGTCCGCTTGCAGCAGACCCAGCGAGAACAGCAGCCACGGTGTACGGGACACCCAGCGGACGAAATCGGGGATTCGTCCGCGCGGGGTCGGCGCGCTACTCACTGATCTACCGTAACGGTCCGAGCCGTGCCGTGGTCGACCTTGGCGGGGCGGTACCAACCCGTTGTGTCATTGCCGCGCAGTAGGGTTGGCGACGATGTCCGGGGTGTTTACGCGGCTGGTCGGCCAAACTGCGGTGGTGTCGGAATTGACGGCCGCGGCAACTGCTTCGCGGGGTGATTCCGCTCACTCAGCGGGGGCGGGCGGCTCGATGACTCACGCCTGGTTGTTCACCGGCCCCCCGGGCTCGGGCCGATCGGTCGCTGCCCTGTGTTTCGCCGCCGCGCTGCAATGCACCGCCGACGGGCCCCCCGGGTGCGGGCAGTGCAAGGCGTGCACCACCACGATGGCCGGCACGCACGGCGATGTCCGCCGGGTCGTCCCGGAGGGTCTTTCGATCGGGGTTCGGGAGGCGCGAGACATAGTCCTGGCCGCGTCCAAGCGACCGACCACCGGACGGCTCCAGATCGTCATCGTCGAGGATGCAGACCGGCTCACCGAACAGGCGGCCAACGCCTTGTTGAAGGTCGTCGAGGAGCCACCCCCGGCGACGGTCATCCTGCTGTGCGCGCCATCGCTGGACCCCGAAGACATCTCCATCACGTTGCGTTCCCGGTGCCGGCATGTGGCGGTGGTGACGCCGTCTGCCGATGCGATCGCCGGTGTGCTGATCCGACGGGACGGAATCGACGAGCAGTTGGCGCACTGGGCGGCCTCGGTCAGCGGGGGCCATGTCGGCCGGGCGCGCCGACTTGCTACCGACGCCGAGGCGCGGGACCGACGCGCCCGGGCGCTCGGACTGGCCCGCGACGCCGCCACCCCGTCCCGCGCCTACGCCGCGGTCGAGGAGTTGGTAGCCGCCGCCGAGGCCGAGGCGGTCGCGCTGACCGCGGACCGCGATGAGTCCGAAACTGCGGATCTGCAGATCGCCCTCGGCGGGGGTGGCACCGGTAAGGGCGCCACAGGTGCGCTGCGCGGGATGGCCGGAGTGTTGAAGGATCTTGAGAAACGCCAGAAATCGCGTCGGACCCGAGCCTCCCGCGACGCCTTGGACCGTTCGCTGATCGACCTTGCCGGCTACTTCCGCGACGCGCTCATGGTCGCCGGTGGGGCGGCCGTCGTTACCCCCAACCACCCCGACATGTCCGAGCGGATCTCCGCTCTGGCTGCGCACGCCTCCACCAAGGACCTGCTGCGGTGCATCGAGGCGGTCCTGGCCTGCCGCGAAGCCCTGGCGACCAACGTCAAACCCAAGTTCGCCGTCGATGCCATGGTCGCCACCGTCGGGCAGGCGTTGCGGCCCGGGGATTAGACCAGCGTAGAGGCCGGGGTAGACTCAGCCCTCGGTCCGGCGAGATGCTCTTCGCCGAGCCACGCCGCCTTAGCTCAGTCGGCAGAGCGATTCACTCGTAATGAATAGGTCAGGGGTTCGATTCCCCTAGGCGGCTCCATC
>CAZRFC010000445.1:0-3456 GCA_964598975.1 uncultured Mycobacterium sp.
GAGGTAGGTGGGGCGCCGCACAAGGTGCTGGCCGACTGGCTGCGGATCAGCCCCTCCGAGGCGCGCCGGCGGGCGGCCATGGTGGAGCCGCTGACGGGGCGGACCGCACTGACCGGCGAGCCGCTACCCGCGCGCCAGCCCGCGACAGCACAGGCCTGGCGGGAGGGCGTGCTCGACGTCGAGCATGTGCGGGTCATCCAGCGGTTTCTGGCCGACGTGCCGATCGCGGTGCCACGCGATGACCGGGAGGACGCCGAGGCGTTCCTCGCCGGACATGCCCGCACACTGCGGCCGGATCAGCTGGCCCGACTGGCTGAGAGGTTGGCGCTGACGCTCAACCCCGATGGCGATTTCAGCGACGCCGACCGGGCGCTGCGCCGGGGATTCACCTGGAGCAGGCAGGACGCCAACGGGATGAGCACCGGGCGGCTCGTGGCCACCCCGGCACTGCGGGCCGAGTTCGACGCATGGTTTGCCAAGTTCGCCGCCCCCGGCGTGTGCAATCCGGCTGACCCGCACCCCGCCGTCGACGACCAACCCAGCCAGGACCAGATCGACGCCGACCGGCGCACCCATGCTCAGCGTCAACACGATGCCCTGTCCGCGCTCGTGCGCGGCCAACTCGGTGACCCGAAACTGGGCACCCACCGGGGACTCCCCGTCACGGTGATCATCTCAGCGAGCCTGCAAGACCTGCAGAGCCAGGCCGGGGTCGGCGTGACCGCAGGTGGCACCGTCGTCCCGATGAGCGACGTCATCCGGATGAGCAGCCACGCGTACCACTATCTGACCGTGTTCGACGAGTCGTCCGGACGCTCGCTGTGGCTGGGACGGAGCAAGCGCATCGCCTCCGCCGATCAGTGGGTGGTCCTCTATGAATCGGACAGGGGGTGCACGTTCCCCGGATGTACCGTTCCGGGCTACGGCTGCCAAGCCCATCACGCCGTCAAGGGCTGGGCGCAGGGCGGGTCCACCGACATCGACGATCTGACGCTGGCCTGCGGGCCGCACAACCGTCTGGTCGAACGGTGCGGCTGGACGACCCGCAAACGCAGCGACGGAACGACCGAATGGCTACCGCCACCTCAGCTACCGCTTGTCGGCGGAGTGAACTCCTACCACCACGCGGACAAGGTCGTCCGCCGGTTCCGAAGGGCGAAGGAGTGAGGATCGGGGGTTGGTTGTGCCCGGCTCTTGGCTCAGCCCTTACCGATCCCGAAACGGCGAAGCCCGTGGCCGGCGAAAGCCCGCATGGCCGCCAGCGCCAGCTTGACCTGGCTCTTCGACGAGGAGTACCAGAGCAGCTCGGACTTCTGGGTCGGGATCCGCGGGGCGGTGATGGCCTGCTGCCGGCAGAACTTGATCAGTCCCGCCGCTCCGCCCGCCCGGTATCCGATACCGGATTCCTTCCAGCCGCCCATCGGCAGGCCGGGGCAGAACACGTTGGTCAGCGCGTCGTTGACGTTGACCGCGCCGCACTCCAGCCGCCGGGCCACCCGCTCGCCGCGGGCGTTGTCCCCGGTCCACACGGTGGCGGACAACCCGTACTTGGAATCGTTGGCCAGCCGCACGGCCTCGTCCTCATCGGCGACCTTGACCACCGGCAGGGTGGGCCCGAAGGTCTCCTCGGCGATGCAGGTCATCTCCGGGGTGACGTCGGCGAGCACGGTCGGCTGGAAGAAGGTGCCCCGCCCTGCGGGCTTGCCGCCTGCCAGCACCCGGGCGCCGGCCTCGGTGGCCTCATCGACGTGACGGGCGACGATATCCCGCTGGGCGGCGGTGGCCATCGCGCCGACGTCGAAGGTCAGACCCGGCGCGGATTCGCTCCCCTGCTGAAGTTTGCGGACGTTCTCGGTCAGCCGGGCGACGAACTCGTCGTACACCGGAGCCTCGACATAGACCCGCTCCACCGAAACGCACACCTGCCCGGAATTGAACATCCCGCCCCAGGCGATGCCGTTGGCGGCGCGCTCGACATCGGCGTCGGCCAGCACGATCGCCGGGTCCTTACCGCCGAGTTCCAGGCTGAACGGCTTGAGCTGCTCGGCGCAGGCCACCCCGACCTTGCGGCCGGTGGCCGTCGACCCGGTGAAGTGGACGTAATCGGACACGTCGATCACCGATGCGCCGGTGGCACCATAGCCGGTGGCCAGCGCCAGCACCGGCGGAGCACCGACCTCGTTCCAGCCGCGGACGAACTCGACGGCCGAAAGCGGGGTCACCTCAGAGGGTTTCAGCAAGACCGCCGCCCCGGCGGCCAGCGCGGGCACCACGTCCAGTGCCAGCATCGCCAGGGGGAAATTCCACGGCTCGATGATCCCCACCACCGGGTAGGGCCGGTAGACCGTGGTGAGCTTCTTGACGCGGTAGAGCAGGCTGTGCGGGGTCGGGTGCTTGTCGGCGAGGAACTCCTCGGCGTGGCCGGCCCAATAGTTGATCGAGTCGGCCAGGGCGACCGCCTCGACGCTGGCGTCGCCGCGGGACTTGCCGGTCTCCGACATCAACACGTCGGTGAGATGGCCGGTGTTGTCCAGGACCCACTCCTGCCAGCGCATCATCCAGGTCTTGCGACCGCGCGGGCCGATGGCGTCCCACTCGGCCTGTGCGGCGCGCAGTTGACGGGCTTTCTCGGCTACAACCTCGGGGCTGTCGACGGGCACCGAACCGACGACGCTGCCGTCGGCCGGGTTGTGCACGGTGATGGTGTCTGTGCTGGTCTGAACCGCAGTCATGCTGCGAGCTTAGAACAAACCCACCGGTTGGTTGCCCGGCCCTGCCGGTTCGATGAGCTCAGGACCGTTGTTGGCGACGTTGTTGACCATTGTCGACACCTCCCGCATCGCCATCGGGGCGGTGTCCGGCGGGCCGACGAGCAGATCCTGTGGCGCGGGGGCCTCCGGATCGAGCCAGCGGTCCCAGTCGGATTCGGCGAGCACCAGGGGCATCCGGTCATGCACCCGGGCGAAACCGCCGACCGCATCGGTGGTGATGACGGTGCAGGTCAGCATGGGTTCAGCCGCTGGGTCCGGACCGGGGCGCCACACCGACCACAGCCCGGCCACCAGCAGCGGTTTGCCGTCCGGCCGGAAGAAGTAGAACGGAGTCTTGCGGCCCCGCCTCGGATGAGTTCCGGCGCCCTCCGCGTGGGGTTCGTTGGGCTGCCACTCGTAGTAGCCGTCCATCGGGATCAGGCAGCGCTTACGGGCCGCGGCGGACCGGAACGCCGGCGAGGTGGTGACGGTTTCGGCGCGGGCGTTGATCATTTGCGGGGCACGGGTGGGCGGGCCCCCGTCGGGGCCGGGTTTCACCCAGGACGGCAGCAGTCCCCAACGCATCAGCCGGATGCGACGGTGGTCCTCGCGGTCGACGACGGCCGCGATCGGGGTGGTCGGCGCCACGTTGTAGTTAGCGGCACCGTAGTTAGCGGCACCGTAGTTAGCGGCACCGTAGTTAGCG
>CAZRFC010000446.1:0-3452 GCA_964598975.1 uncultured Mycobacterium sp.
CACTTTGCAAACTGTTCGCACGGCTCGATGCACACGACGCGCTTCGAGTCCGAGAGGACCTCGAGCGCGTAGGCGATCTCGCCCTGCGCGATGTGCTGGCTCGCGTCGCGCGTGCTGTTGAGCGCCTCGCTCAGCTCTTCGAGCGTGCACGGCTCGGAGCCCAGCATGCGCTCGATGTCGTCGACCATGAACGCCATGCGCGCCTCTTCCTTCTTCTTCTCTCTGGCGGCGCTCACGAATCCATCTCCTCACCCATGTCAGATCTCCTCTTCGGTGGAGCGACCCCAGCAGGCGGGCCGATCTCGAGGCATCGTGCGAGGGCATGCGCCTCGCCCACCGGGCCGAGCTCGTCCCGAATTGACTCCGGGATACCTTGACAATGTAGGGACCAAGGTGGCTGTAGTTCTGGAATGCGATCCACCTCGATGGCCTTATGCAGGTCGTCGAGCTCGCCCTCAGCGAAGAACTGTTCACGGCATTTGGAGCACATCATGGTTGGGACCGTGCGCGGCACTTCGACCTCGAGCCAGCGACGCAGTTCCACCATGCGCCCAGGTCCCGTGGTGGAACGCACGGTGCCGCCGCACACGCACCGGAAGTTGCTGTCCTGCTTGCTCATTGTTGGCAAGCCAACCTAGCGCAACGATGGTGAGCGCGCAAGGGCGTGCTTGGGCGTGGTAGCATGTGCCCCATGGCAACGTGGAAGTGGCGCGCCGCGCCTGATGGGGTGCGCACGGAAGTCGACATGGGGAGCGGCTTCACCGTGCCGCGCCTGACGGAGGCTCAGCAAAGGGGACTGCCGAAGGTGCTCCGATGGGTGCCGATGGCGACCCCCTACGCGACGAAGTACGGCGTGCCGATGCCGTGGCTCCTCGGCTTGATCTACGTCGAGAGCGGCGGCAACCCGTCTGCGCAGAACCCGTGCTGCAAGGGGCTGCTGGCGCTGCACCAGTCGTTCTACGGAAAGCCGGGCGACAACTTGCTCGACCCCGAGACGAACCTTCGGCTCGGCATGCCGGTCATCGGCCGCAGCGTCTCGGGCCCCGGCAATCTGCTGCCCGAGGTCGCGAGCATGCACAACGGGGGAGCGGCGAAGGGCAGCAACGGCCTGAAGCCGAAGACCGACTCGAAGAACGTGTGGGGCTACGTCATGGAGATGGCCGCGAACCCGCCCGGCGGCTACATCGACAAGGTCGTGCGCGCGGCGAACTCGGCGGCGGACGCGCTCGACGCGATTGCCTCAGGCGCGGCGCCGTTGCCGCCCGCGCCGGGCGCCTCTCCGGTGCCGGTCGTGCCGTCGCTTCCACCGGAGGCAGCTGCGGGCGTTTCAGGGACTGGCGGCGTCAAGGCGGTGGCGCTGCTCGGCGGTGTCGCGGCGGCCTACTACGTGGCACGCGCGTTTTTGAGCGGCAGGACGAGGGGTATGCGGCCATGACGAACCCAGCGAACGAGCTCGAGACTACGCTCGACCGAGCCATGGCAGCGCTACATGCCGAGAGGCCACGGTACAGCGAGGCCTGGTTCGCGGTGATGTCGGAGGGGCCGCTCGAGGAACTTCACCGCCTCGAGGCGCAGGTCGACGCGTTGAGCGGCCGGGCGGGCCCCAGCGGCGGCAGGATGAGGTAGAGGATGTCGCCGCTCGACGTGCTTGCTCCGCGATGGCGGGCCCTGGTCGCGCGGAGTCGCGGACCTCTCGTGCTGTCGTACAACGAGGAGATTGTGGTCGAGTGGGACCACGACCGACGCCCGTCGCTGAGCTTCGACGAGGCTCCGCCTCATGCCGCGTACTGGCACGACCTTGGGGACGGAGACGATTTCGTAGAGCGCTACGTGCAGGTTGACAGCGACGCCGACTTCGCATGGGTCAGCGAAAGGCTGGGTGTGCTTGGTCTACGCGAGCGCGCCGACCTGCTATGATGGCGTCGATGGACGTCGTTGCTTGCGCCCCGTTTCGGCTCACCGCCCCTCGCCCGCTCACGCCATGGGAATGGCGTGTCGTCGCCACGGCCATCGAGACCGAGTTGTCGCTACGTAACCTTTCGGCTGTCGCTGATGGGCCGAAGTTGGTGGCTGCGATCCAGAACAGCCCTGCGGCCTCGTGGCGGTCGTCTGCGTATGGTCCTGCGCCCGCGGTCGACACGAGGCTCTACGCGAAGTTGGCGAGGTGGTACGCGTCGCTCGCCCCGTCGTCGCGAGGCTCTGCGCTGGCCGACATCGCGAACGGGTCGCTCTTGGTTGGCGTGCAGAAGAACGTCTGGGACACGCCGGCCTACGACGTGGCGGGCGACCACGAGCGATGGGAGGGCAGTTTCCAGGTGGTGAGGGGCACCGCGGGCGGGTACGCGGGCCCTTCGTCGCGATGCAACGTGGCGCGCGGCTACACGGCCTACATCCCGGTCTCGGGCCGGCAACTGATCGAGATCGTGAAGCGGTTGCAGGGCGGCGCGGCGCTCTCGAGCGGCTTCGACCCTGTGCTCCAGGCGGCACCGGCGCTCTTCCTCGATCGGTCGTTTCTGCTCGGCGTCGTGGCGAAGCAGTCGGTCGACCTCGGCACCCTTGCAGGGTCGACGTCAGGAACGATGGCGCAGGCGGCCTCTGCGCTATTCCACGATGTGGCGCTGATCTGGGCGCCGCAGCGCGGAGCCTCGCTCATGCCGTTGCTGGGCGGCCTGGCCCCCGCGGCGGTGAGCTCGCTGCTGCTGGCGATGGGCGCCGACCTTGCCGGCGGGCTTGGCCTGCCGGCGGAAGCGCAGAGCGTCCTGACCGACATCCTGCGAAGCCCGTGGCTCGAGCAGGCGCTTCCGGGGCTCTTGCAGCAGTACACGGGCGGCTCGAACTTCGGCCCGTCGAGCCGGTTCAAGTCGGGCTTCCGCGTCGTGGACCAGACGGGCGACGAGCTCGAGAAGGCGCCCCCGCCTCCGCTGCCCAAGGGGGCTCGGGAGTACCGCGAGCCGTTCACGGGCTGGGACCTCATGGGTCTCGTCGCGTTCGTCGCGGCTGTCGGCATCGCGCACTGGATGTCGAGGCAGCCACTCGAGCGACAGCGACGCATATAGCGCACAAAAAAAGACCACCCGGTGCCATGGGGGGGGGGGCGAAGCACCGGGTGGTCAGGCGCAGACCGGGGGGCTGGTCTGCGCCACGGATGTGTACTTCATCGAACCTAGGAATACAACCATGTACAACGAAAAAAAGCAGCCGCACCCCGTCGACCCCCACTGGAAGTGCGTCAAGCGCTTCCGTCACGGCCAGATCGAACTGCAGCTGTCACGCTGGCGCGACACCGACCGCATGTCGTTCCGCATCGTGCTCGCGCGCGAGGAGCACCACCCGCGCACGCTCTGCCACATCTCGACGCTCGACGCGAACCTGTCTCGCGTCGAGAAACTGGCGGCCAGGGCGAGGGCGTTCTGCGAGGACGAGCTCGGTGTCACGGAGCCCAAGTTCGAGCG
>CAZRFC010000447.1:0-3449 GCA_964598975.1 uncultured Mycobacterium sp.
TCGTCTGGGTCGGCAGGCCGTTGATTTCGAGCGCCTGGTTTACCGTGAACCCGCCCGTGTGGATCATCCGCACGACCTCCCGGAGCTTCCGGCTGCGGTCTTCCTGCAGCGCCCGGACCTGCGTGAAGTCGTACGTAATCATCCCGTCGCGGTCGGCCTGGACCGCGAACTTCGGCAGCAGAAACTTGGTGAACGCCCGCCCGAACCGCTGGGTATCCGGGACCATCGTCTCGGCCCAGAACGCGTGCTCCGCGTCTTCGTAGGTCGTGGTGGTGCCGCCGCCTTCCATCGCGAACCGTGCCCCCACGATAACGCCCGGGACACCGAAGACCGAACAGATGCGGGACTCGGCATGGAACCGGGTAGCGCTCATCTCCATCTGGTTCTGCGGGATGCCGAGTTGCTGATACTCGGTCACGTCATCATTCAGGACGACAACGTCGAACCACTTCCGGACGCCGTTGACCGCCTTCCGGAAGACCGACTTGATCTCGATGTTCTCTTCCTTCGTGGTGCTCCGCTTCACCTTCAGGATGCCCATCGGGACGCCAGCGTTTCGGAAGAACGCCAGCTCGTAGTCGGACATCGAAAGGTCGATGTCGCCCTCGCGCGCCAACAGGGCGATCTTCGAAAGGCCGTAGAAATCGTTGACGAGGTTCGGCTCCGCGATGTGCAGCATGTTGGCCCGTGGGATGCGGGCCTTCACCTGCCCACCGACGGTCACGACAAACACGTCCTGCGCGCGCGATGCCCCCGGCACGATCGAAACGTAGTCCGGTCGCAGGAGATGCAACTCCTGCACCGAATATGCGCCGAACTCCGCCCGTCGATCGGAATCGTTCGTTTGGGGCGCCATGTAGATGTAGCAGTTGCCGGCGGCCTCGAACTGAGTCTTTGCCAGCTCGGCGAAGTCCTGGCCGTCCTGGTAGGGGTTCGGGTTCCTCAGCAGCCGGACCGATCGATGGTCCCGCAGGACCTCGCCGCCGCGGCGCTGCACCACCGGCATCAGAGAGGCGAACGACGTGGCCTTCTCCCGGATGCACGAGTAGATCAGTGAGTTTTTCGAGTAGCCTTCCGCCGCGAACTTCCGGGCGTCGGCTGCGTTCTGTTGTTCCTGCCCGACCTGCCACGTCGGGATGTACTCCGTCGCATCTTGCCCGAATCGGAGCGCCCCGCGGCGCCAGTTGGACAGCTGGGATTCCTGCATCGTTTCACAACCCCGCTGCGAGCAGAAACACCCGCACTGCAAGTCCCAGGCCGGCGGCTGCCACTATCAGCACCACCAGCCCCGTCCCCCCCTGGGCCAACGCGCGTAAGCGCCTCATCCATTTCGCATTGTACATCATGCGATGATCCAATCCTTCGAGAGGTCTCGCGCCAGTACGCCGTCCGCTATGACGTCGAGCCGCGCCTGCCAGCTGAGGGCCCCCGCCATGGCGGCGTCGATCTTCTTTGGCGAACGCGGCCGGTCCTTCCGGATCAGCCACAACGGCTGGTCGTCGTCGTCCTTCATGTTCAGCGAGAGCTTTTGCGAGTTCCCGATGTGGCTGGCCATCGTGGGATCGCCGTCGTTCGGAACGTCGCCCGCCCGTATCGCCCCGGCATAGGCCCGAAGGGCGCCCGCCATCTTGCGATACAGCACGGTCGGCCACGCAACCACCACCTTGTGGTCGTGCTTGCCCGCCCAATCCGAGACGTACGTTTCCCACTTGGAGGGGTCGGCGTACATCTTGCAGACTCGATAGACGTCGAATGTGGCGTTCACCGTAGCGGCAACATCGTCCGCCGGGACCTCTTCGCCTTCTTTCTTCGGCTCCCATATCCGGATAGGCCACTGGAACCCGGTAGCCACATGGGTGGCCACCAGTGCGGTCGCGTCGTCCCGCAGCGAACCGTCGAACCCGAGCGTTATAAGGTCGCCAGCCTTCGCGGGGTTCTCGCCTCGCGCCTGTTCCCACGCCTTCACGTCGAACGCCTGCGCGGCCGCCGCCACCGGGCGGTTCAGGTAGACGCGCTCGAGGTACTGCAGATCGGCCTCCGGGTCCTGCCACTGTTCCGCGATCCCCTCGATGTCCTTCCATGCGGCAGTCGGCCCCGCGGCCTCCTCAATGGCGGCGCGCAGTTGGGCGGGCTCCGAAAGGTCGTAGCCGTCGCTCGCCTGGCGGTGAAAATAGAAAAGCCGCGAGTCGCTGATGGTCCCGTCCGCCACCGCCTCGGCGTAGTGGAACGTGGCCTCCGCGACGCTGCCCTCGCCCGGGGTGAATGCCGTCGTGGTTTCTAGCTCCCACGGGTCGGCGAGTAGCCGCTTTGGGAGGTTGGCCAACATGGTCCGGTGGGCCTTTTTCAGCCGCTCGGTGTGCCAGCGGTGTGTCTCGTCCTTGTGGCTAAAGGTCGTGCGGGCACCGTCGCGAGAGTCCGGAGCGCCCGCGAGTGCGACCGCCTTGCCCTTCCCGTCCGCCCGCATGATGCGCTCGAGGCCGATGTCGAACAGGTGCCTCACGGCGCTTTCGTCCAGGATGGCATGCAGCGCGGCATACGCCAGGTCTTCCGACTGCTCTTCGGTGTAAGCCACCATCGGGATGTATGGGTCCACAACCGGGCGACCCACCGGCCGTCCGTTCGAAAACCGGTCGCAACGCACGGGCGCATCAGGCGCCAGCTCGGCAGCCGCCACCCACGCGGCGAGCTCGGTCTTTGCCGAACCCTTCTGTGCGGACCACCCGGCGCGCCGGAACCGCCGGCGCCCCGCGATGCTCTTCCCGTTCGGGTCCTTCGAGCCTTCGGGGTAAACCTCGTAAAAGCTGTAAATGAGCGCGCGCTTCTCGTCGTCGATCTCGGCGCGCTTCCCCCGCAGGTCGCCGGGCCCGAACACAAGGTTGGTCTCGATGTACTTACACACCTGCGGCCCTAGTGTCGGCCACGGCTCCCCGTCCTCGAGCGGCACCATCAGGATCGTCACTTGACTGCCCTCAACACCTTCCGCGGGTCTTCCGCCGGCTCGGGAAGCTCGACCGGTTGCGCTTCGGCGGCCGCACCATCGCGCTGGTCCTCCACCCTCGCGCCCTCGATGCGCCAGTCGTAGCGACGCCGCGACATCACGTCCAGGCCGACGCGTGCCTCCTGCTGTCGAATCTCGGCCGCGAGGGTCGGGGTCGGGTCCGCGACGAACTTGTTTCGCAGCACCGCCACGAGGTAGAGCACTTCGTAGTCGGCTTCGAGCCACCGCGGGGCCATCGGCGATCGCCACACCACCCGCCACCACCTATGAACCTGCGGCCGAATGATCTCCACGCCGAGCAGCTCCTTGGTCAGCGGCGGCGCCTTCACCTTCGCAGTCGGGTCCAGCACGTCGTGGGTCGATGCCTTGTTGCGCCGCTGCCGGACCTCCGGGTCCTTCGGTTTCGGGCCGGGCATTACAAACCTCCATCCTGTACGCACAAAAATGATCG
>CAZRFC010000448.1:0-3449 GCA_964598975.1 uncultured Mycobacterium sp.
GTGCAGATCGCCGGACTGAACAAGATCCGTGCCGAGCGCGACCCGGCCAAGGTGAGCCAGGCGCTGGGGCGCCTGTCGGCCGACGCTTCCGCCGGCCGCAACGTCATGCCGGCCCTGGTGGAAGCCGTCAAGGGCGAGAGCGCCTAGCGCGCGGGCCGTTGTGCGGTGTGAATCTGCTCGGCGGCAACCTGCTCGGCGGCAACCTGATCCCCGAACATCTGATCCCCGAACATGAAAGGCCGCAGGAAGCGGTTGGTGCGGCGCAGGTATTCGGGCTGCGACACGTGCAGCACGTGGTTGCCGGGGAACCAGTGCAGCGCACAGCGGTCCCAGTGCTTCCACAACGCCTCGGCGTGATCCGGTGGGGCCAGGCGGTCACCGAGGCCGGTGATGATCAACCGGCGTTCCTTCGGGACCAGCGGGGCGTAGTTCAGCGGCGAATGATAGGCGAAGCCGGAGTAGGACTCCTCGCGGCTGATGCCCCCGAGTAGTCGCCCGAGTTCGACCACCTTGCTGGCCGGCCACCAGTCGTCGAACGCCGACTCCGGGGTGACCAGGGGGACGTTGGGGATCACCGCCTCCAGCCGGTCGTCGGCGGAGGCCACCAGCGCCGAGGTGTAGCCGCCCAGTGACAGTCCGGTGAGGGCGATCCGCTCCACGCCGTTGTACCGCAACCAGTTCAGAATGGTCCGGAAGTCGTAGACCGCCTGGCCCATCGCCTCGGCGAACCCCGTCATGCCCTGGGCGAAGAAGCCGTATCCGCTGAACGGGGACAGCCGCTCGGCGCGCCGGCCGTGGAACGGCAGCGTGTAGAGCAGCACGTCGTACCCGGACTTGTAGAACCACGGCAGGGAGAAGAACAGTCCGTTCACCAGGTACGGCGACCCCATGAAGCCGTGGATGACGCACAGCGTCGGGCGCGGCTCATCGCCGTGCCGCCAGTGCTGGAACCGGGCGATGTTGTTGCGCCGGTAGCCGCGCCACATCTCCCGAACCGCGGGGTTGATCGGCTCGAAGGTGCTCGCGAACGAGTTGTTGTGCACCCGCCCGTGGGCGATGTACTCGGCCAGCGGGTTCGCCAGGCGTGATCTGACCTCCGGAACGGTGTCCGGGGCGGGGAAGGAGAGCGACGCGTCCCGGTGCTTGGCGAGATCCGCGTAGAAGGCCAGGTTGTCGCGCTCGCGACGGGCTTCCGCACGGTTGACCAGGGTGCCGGCCACCGTCGGCAACACCGCGGCGCCGACCACGGTCGCGATCGCGGTCCGCAGCCCGATGTCGGCGAACGCCGAGGAGTCGACGACGGCACGCTGCCACGCCGTCAGATCGGACCGATCGGGCAGCCCGTCGGCGCCGGCGTCGGCACCGGGGATATCGGGCAGCGGGATCGGCACCTCCGGATCGATCGGCACCTCCGGATCGGAGGTCATGGCGCTCGGATCGGATGTCATGGCGACGTGCCTTCCAGCGATGCTGCGGTCCACACTGGACACCTGTACAGCTGCCGATGTTAGCCCCACTAATCAGGGCCGGCCAGCGCGGACCGGCAGTGGTGTAGGTATTGATGGGTGGTGACGGCGCGTGTGACGTGGTTCGTCGCGGCAGTAGCCGCGGCCGGATATCTGGCACTGTGGCTCGGTCAGGCCTCCGGTTGGGGGTGGATCGCCGCCGGCGACGGCGACGCTCTCCGGGCGGCCTATGCCTTCGGTGCGCACCGGCCCGCCTGGATCGAGTTCTGGAACGCGGTCTCGATGCTGCTCGGCCCGACTGTCCTGCGGATCATCGCGATCATCGGCATCGTCGTGGCCCTGCTGAACAGACAGCCCCGGATCGCGGTGTTCCTGACACTCACCGTGCTGGCGATGGGACTGGTGACGGTGGCCGCCAAGGCGGCGGTCGATCGGCCTCGGCCGGACACCGCGCTGACGGCCGCCGCGTCCTCGTCGTTCCCGTCCGGGCATGCGCTGGGGATCATGGTGGGTGTCCTGGCGTTCCTCGCGATTCTGTTACCGCGGGTGCCCCGGCCGGCCCGGATGTGGGCGGTGGCCGCCGGTGCCGGTGCGGTGCTGCTGGTGGGGGTTGCCCGGGTTGCCCTCAACGTTCACCATCCGTCCGATGTGCTGGCCGGGTGGGCGCTGGGCTACCTGTGGTTTCTGGCCTGTGTCACCGTCGTCCCGCCCGGTCCGGGCCCTGCGGATCTGGGCCCTGCGGCATCCCCAGTGGCGGATCGCCGTCCCGGGTGACGATGATTCGCCGGGTGGCGGCCGGCTTCCCCTGAACGGTGCGGACGGCCGACGGCTCGGCGGGCGGGGTGGTGATACGGCCCTGAACGGGTGCGCCGTTACGCACCGGAGGCACCGAGACACGTTTGGTGTCCGTCGGGCCGTCCCTGTCGGCAGCGCCGCCGCCGTTCATCGCCGCGGGCGGCATCATCGGCACCCCGGCCATTCCGCCGCCGACCATCGGGGTGTGCCCAGCCGAGACGGGCGGTGCCCCGGCTGCGGAACGCGCCGAGGACAGGAAGGTGCCGGCCGACGGCGGTGCCGCCGGAGCAAGGGAGGCCGCGCCCCCGGCGCCGAGTAGTGGGCCACCGGCGCCGAGAAGTGAGCCTCCGGCACCGGGTGTCGTGCCGCCGCCAGAGGGGGTGCCGCCGCCGAAGATCCCGTCGCCGCCGAGATCGCCGGTCTCCGCGGTGAGGTCGTCCGTCAGTGGATCCAACTCGTCCAGGTAGTCGCCGGAGTCGGCGTCCTCGAGACCCGGGTATCCGAGGCCCGACTGCTGCACCATGCCCATCCCGGCCTGCATCGCCTGGTTCGCGCCCTGAGTCAGCTGCTGCGGTATCTGCCCGATCTGCTGCATCGCCCCGCCCAGAGCGCCGGCCAGCGAACCCGCGATCCCGGCGGCCATCTGCGGGATCTGCTGAGCCATCTGGCTCGCCGGATCCTGAGCGGCAACACCCCGCACCTCGGCCGCGGCATCTGCGTCCTGGGTTTCGAAGGCCGCTGCCGCCTCGCCGGTCAGGATGTCCCGCTCGGTGTGGTCGGCGAGGCTGTCGATGTTGTCCTGTTCGTCGCCGAGGTTGGCGGCCAGGCCGAGAACACGGACCAACTGCTCGATCGGGGTGAGCCCGCCGGCCAGCGGATCGGACGACACCATCGGCGGCGGGGCGTTCGCGGCCCCGGCCAGCCGATAGCCGTCGACATCGGCATCGAGGCGCCCGGGGCTCATCGCGTACTCCCCGAGGCCGGAGTTCCCGCCGTGAACCAGGCGAAATGGTAGGCCGCGGCCATGGGATCACCGTCCACCAACGCGGCGATGGTGGCCAGCAACTGCCAGTTCCCGATCTCGTTCGAGAGAACGACTGCCGGAAACCCGGCCAGGGCCCTGGCGGCAGCGGTATCCACGTGCTCGCGCAGCAGGGCGGCCTCGGATTCCAGCCAGCCGGTTCCGGC
>CAZRFC010000449.1:0-3435 GCA_964598975.1 uncultured Mycobacterium sp.
TGAACCTCGCCGTCTGCGGGCGTTGCCAGTACCGCTCCTGCGGCGGCGCGGCCAAACCCTGCACCGGCCGGCAGGACTGCACGATCACCGGCCGCACCACCGCCGACCACGCCTGCCACGGCGACTGCCCCATCCACGCCTTTGACCGGCCCGACGCCTACCTCTGCACGCCCGCCGCACCGCCGGCGCCCGATCCACCGCCGCCGGTGCCCGAGCAGTGCTGGCCGCTGATCGCGCGATGGGTCAAAAGCCGCCGGCAGCCTGGCGAGGCCGGACTGGGCGACACCGTGCATCGGATGATCGGCACGGTCACGGCGGGGATGGCGGATCGGATAACCCGTCATTTGAAAGCGGCGGGGATTGACTGCGGCTGCCCGGATCGGCAGGCGTGGCTGAATCAGCGGTATCCATACAACCCGCCACATCCACGTCAATCCCAAACGCCAGCCCGCCCGACGGCGTAGGCTTCGCCGCGGCGTCGGGAGTGATCGACACGCCGACGGCAATGTCGCCTTCGCAGTGCAGGTGGATGTGGCGGCGGGGTTTAGCCATGATGCCACCACGCCATGACCCGCGCCCAGGCGTACCACGTCAGGCCGGCGAGCCCGGCAATGCAACCCGCGACCGTACAACCCCATCCAACCGATGACGGCTGCCGTGATTGCACAGCCGCCGCCAGAATGAACAGCAGCACTCCCAACACCAGCACGGCGACGCCGGCCGCCTGCTGCGCCTTCCACCGCTTGGCCGTCAGCTCGACCGACAGCACGGGCCGCGTGTCGCTCGCCGGCGTGGCGTAGGGCAGCGGCCCGGCCGACGCCTTCCGCTGCTGCGCCATGAGCTGGCGATAGCAGTCGGTGCAGACAATCGCGTTGTTGAACATTTCCCGCCGCTCAAGGTTGCCGATCGAGCAGCCGCAGTTGTCGCAATAGTCGGTCGTCATGGCCCACCTCACACCGGAACGTGTATCGCCACCGCCCGCGCAAGCCGACTGATTTCCTGCCATTCCACGCGCAGCGGGTGTCGGCACACCTTACGATTGATCGGACGAAGCTCAATTCCCTCGCCGCCCGTGAGCGGGTACGCCAGCTTGAACGTCGCCGCGCCGTCGGAACGCTGGACGTAATACGCCGCGCCCGCCTCGATCTGCGGCATGCCGTTCAATCGCACGACGCGAAACTCGACAATCGACCCGTCCGGAAACTTTGGTTCCATGCAACGCCCGCTGATCCGGACCCGAAACAGCCCCTGCCGAATCACCTCTATCCCCTCCTCCCCCTCGGCATCGACGTACACCCAGTCCGCCGCCGCGATCGCCTGGTCGTAGGTCGGCGGCTCTACCAGCGTGACGGGTTCGGTCGCCACTCCGTCCCACGCCTCACGCTCACGGATCGCCGCGGCCAGGTCGAACGGAACCGACACCGCGGCACACACCGTCGCCACCGTGCGCGGCGCGACCGTGTCGTCGTCCCGTTCAATGCGCGAGATCACCGACACGTCGTAGCCGGCGCGGTCCGCGAGCTGCTTTTGCGTCCATCCCGAAGATTTTCTTGCAATCCGCACGAGTCGCCCAACCCTTTGCACCACAAAAAGTTAAGCCTGGTTGCAGGAAATCCCAACGTAGAAAAAAGCACTAACTAGGAAAAATAAAGGTTGTAACTAGGAATAACCGAGGTTATGGTCTGCCCGTGATGATGAGGGACCGACGCCGAGAACCAGAGGCACGGAGGCCGGATGTTGAGAGGCCAATGAGCAAGTTGCGGCTGTTTCGCATGGCTGCCGGGCTCACGCAGGAGCAGGTTGCGTCACGAGTTGGCGTCAGCCTGACCTCCTACTGGAAGTGGGAGACCGGCGCGTGCATGCCGAGCAGCCGGCGGATTCCACGAATGGCGAAGGTGCTCGGAGTGACGCCGCTGGACCTGATCCGGTCGATTGACGCGGACGCCAGGAAGTTAGAGCCGTCGGTCAACTGACTCACGCAATTCTCAGGGAGTTGGACCATGCAGACCGTACCCGACCTTCCGATCGACCCGCCGGAACCCAAGCCGGACGACTTCTACGACCGCGTTGACATGCAGACGGACCGCTCCGAGGAAGAGCGGTTGTGCCTGCGTGTCGATGCTGCCAAGGCCCGCGAATGTGCCGGGACGGCCGTCGGACGCGAGTCGGCGACGGTGATGACCCTCCTGTCGTCATGCGTCACGATGGTGCGGGCCGCGATCGCCGATGCCTGCAACGGGCTGCTGGACGCACGGGTCAAGGTGAAGGCCGAATACACCTGCACGTTCGGCGACAACTTCCTCGGCGGCAACCTGCCGCGGGTGTCGATCCTGGCAGAGCTTGCTGGAGAGCCTGGGACATTCCGCAAGACCATCTACCGCGACCCGCGATCGCCTGAGTTTCTCGATCGATTCGACGCCGAGTGTGCGGACCTGGCCAGCGAGATCGGACGCCGGGCACGGTTCGCCGCGTTCGAGCGCGAGCAGGAGCGCCGGGCACGGATACAGGACGCCGAGCGGTTCGATGGTCTTTCGTGATGCTTCGCCTCATCGCCCAGATCATCTTAGTCTCGGCCGTGGCGATCGTCGCCCTGCCGTTCGCGGTGATCGTGCTGGCGTGGACGATCGCATGGCAGTGGGCGGACGGGGATGACGAGATTGTGTGGTGACGTGGGGCTCGGCTGAGATCGGTCCGGCACGGTTAGGCTAGGCTGGGCAAGGCAAGGTTGGGCAATGTGTGTCGCGGTGGGCCTTTGGCGAGGCAAGCAGAGCTTGGGAGAGGCAAGGAACATTTTTAGGAGACAGGCATGAGCAGGAACGGACGAGTTACGGCGGTTGGACCAGAACCGACAAACGGCGGGGCGGCGACAATTGAGCAGGGCATACCCTACGTCGTGGACGTGACGATTTGCGGCGTGGCTGATCTGCTGTTCCACCGATGGAACTGCGAAGCAGTCGAGGCAAAGGCTAATGCCGCGAAAGGCAGCAAGTCCAAGAAATCCGACAACATCGAGAGTTACGTCTACCGCAACGACAAGGGCGAGTTGTGCTTGCCGGGCGAGTACCTGCGGCAGTCGATCATCCACGCCGCCAAGTACCGACAAGACCCGCGATCGCCGCGCAAGAGTGCTATGGACTTGTTCAAGGCCGGCGTCGTTTCGCTCACGCCGCTGGCGTCGCTGGGCGCGAGCCACTGGGATTACGAGCACAAGTGCCGCGTGGTCGTTCAGCGCAACGGCATCACGCGCGTACGGCCCGCGATGAAAGAAGGCTGGTCGGCGACGTTCCGGCTGATGGTGAACCTGCCCGAATACATTACGCCGTCGATGCTGGGTGAGGTCATCGCCAACGCCGGAAGACTGGTTGGCACAGGCGACTTCCGGCCGACGTATGGCCGGTTTCAGGTGACGAGCTTCGACATCGGGATCGAATGACG
>CAZRFC010000450.1:0-3431 GCA_964598975.1 uncultured Mycobacterium sp.
GGGTGCGAGGGGCTGAACGGTTTCGACTTCGCGCATCGAATCAAGGGAAGCGTGCCGGTGCAGGCAAGAGACCACCGTAAGCGTCGTTGCAACCAATTAAGCGCCGATTCCAATCAGCGCGACTACGCCCTCGCTGCCTAAGCGACGGTGTGTCTGTCAGACCGGGAGCGCCCTCGGCCCGGACCCTGGCATCAGCTAGAGGGATCCACCGCTCAGTCCGGTCGCGGGACTGAACGGGACAATCCACAGCGACTGGGATCGTCATCTCGGCTTGTTCGCGTGACCGGGAGATCCAAGTAGAGACCTAGCGAACTGCGCACGGAGAAGTCTTGAGGGAATGCCGTAGGACCCGGGTTCGATTCCCGGCAGCTCCACCAGGAACAGGCCAGGCCGATAGGTCTGGCCTGTTTTTGTTGTGCCCCGCTCAGATCACGCGATGACGCCGTCGCGGCGCAGCGCGTCGACCCGGTCGCCCAGGCCGGCCGCCGAAATCTGACAGCGATGCGTAGATCACATCGGTCCGAAAAACCGGTCGGGCCCGTAACGATGCAACTTCGAACTTCATTCCCGGCTAGCAGCGGCCTTCACGCGGCGGTTCAGCTCGGCTTGCGCCCCCTCCGGCGCGATCGCCCGCAGGATGGTTCGCCACGCACCGACCAGTCGTGTCACGGGGTCGTCGCCGACCATATCGGCCAGTACTCGGGCGCCGACCAGAGCGGCGAAGACAGTTTGGGCTGCCGACCTGGCGTCTACGTCGGGGCGGACGTGTCCATCGGCGATAGCGCCCTTGATGCAGAGGGCGAAGAGCATCTGGGTGTCGCCGCGGCCGCCTGAGTCCATTCGGCTTAGTTGAGGCATGCTCCGGCGCAGTTGGTAGCCGACCCGAATGATGTCATCGTTCTCGGTCAGGGCGATGAACCGGAATGTCGCGTTGATGAGCTTGTGCATGGGCGGCGCCTCGGACTCCCACAGCGATCCCATAGCAGCCGCGATCCGCATGTTGGACTCGTCCACGAGCGCTTCGGCCAAGGCGAACTTGGTGGGGAAGTAGTAGTAGCAGGTACCGCCAGGAATACCCGCGTGCCGCACGACGTCCGTCATATCCGTGTCGCCGTAGCGACCGTCGCTGAACAATTCGACTGCAGCATTGATGATCGACTGCCGAGTCACTTCGGCGCGTGCCTGACGTCCCACCACCGCGACCACTGTAGTGCCGCGCTTTCGCGCCGGGCGGAGGGACTTCTGGTCTCAGTGCCTGTGTCGCAGCCCTCCGACAGGCGATTCGGCGGAATGGACCGACTATGGAAATTCGCGAATATGCCGAAATTGTGCCGGAGAAACCGGCCGTCATCATGTATCCCTCGGGCACGGTAGTCACCTTCGCCCAGATGGAAGCCCGAGCGAACACTTAGCCCTCGAAGGTGCAGCCGGGTTCACCGCGATTCGGGTCTGAAATTGCCGCTTTCAGTCTGAGTGCGCCCGCGCCCCTACCAAGGCGGGTAGACCCAGCCGTACATCCTCCACTCACCGAGGTTGGCGGTGGGCAGAATCTGCACCTGGTGGCCGTCACCGTAACCGGGTGAGAGCCCTTGTACGCCACCGGAAACGAACGTGCCGTCGCCCCGAGAGATGTCGACATGGTTCCCGTACTGGCCGACGGAGAACACCAGTGCGCCACGCGGGATCGGTGTTTCGTGATGGTCGAGTCCCTGGGCGGCCAGCGACTGGTAGAAGGACAGTGCCATATCGTGGCCAATGCCGGTTTCGGTGGTGAGGCCGAATGCGGCGTCCACGAAATCTTCGCAGCCGTAGGGGCCGAACGCATCAGTGCCGACCATGCTCTCGGCGACCAGCACGGGATCGTTGGCCGGGTATCGGGTGCCGAGGCTTACCGGCGGTGACACGGAATCAGCAACAGCGGGAACCCCGGCGGAGACGTCACTCTTGCGGGTGCTCGCTCCGGGTCCGCCGAGGCGGCCCTGCGCCGAAACCGAGGACTTCCCATCGAGCTCGACTGAGAAGCTGGTCTCGTCAGCGGCGCATTGCGCGGCGGCGTCGATACCCCGGGCCGATGAACACGTAGCAGCGGCAACCCCGGTCGCACCCACTGCCGCCGTCACCGACACGGAAACCAGGGCGCCTAGCGCCACCCCGCGTGCGGCGAGCTTCGGGCTGCTGTGTGTCACCAGACTCCTCTGGTCGGCGTTTGACTACTCATAGAGGTCTAGACCGTACGCGTCTGGGTCCATGACGGTGGATTCACCGGGATAAGATCTAAATTCCTCGGGCTCCACACCCCCGGGGGCTACCCGCGTCGCCATGCACCGACGAGACGTTCACGACGGCGTCGCCCTCGCGACGTCCGAGCGCCAGCCAGGCATTGGTCACGGTCGCCGTGCTGCCCGCCGCCGTGACAAGCCCCTCGGCGAACGTCAACGATGTCGCGTTGGCCGGGCCGGCGTTGTTCACCAGGTAATCGATATGCCCGAACGTGTGATGGGTCGCGGCGAAGCCCGCCGCGATGTCTGCCTCGTCGAGGACGTCGACCCTGGAGACAAACGTCGTCGCACCGGCGTACGTCAGCTCCGCGCTCAACGACTCGACTGACTCCGGGATGACATCCCATAGCGCGCCCCGTTCAGCCGAGGGCTTGTAGTCCGGTCGCGGCGGCGATGGCAGCGCCGGCGAAGTCATTGTCGCGAAGCTTCGGTGCGATGGTGTTGGTCCGCACCTCATCGATCGCCCGTTCCGAACGGTTCGCGACGGCCGGTCCTACCAGGAAGGCGTATTTTCTCTGCTCGGTCGCAACGGCGAGGATCGCGTCCCGTTCGCCCATCCTTGTGAGGGAGAGGGTCTTTCGGGCCCACTCCCCGGGCGAGACGTCGAAGGCGTCAACGTAGACGACCCACAGCCGTACGTCGCGCGCGGTCTGCAGATTCTTGACGGCGGACTTCACCTCTGCGAGTTGCTCGCTGCTCAACGCTCCGGCGGAATCGGTGACGGCCTGGTCCAGCATCATCGGCGCCGTCCACCCGGTCGGCGCCTGCGGGGCTTCAGAGGCTCCGGGCGCTGGGGATTGCGGTGCCTGCGACGGCGCGGGGGCCGGGGACTCGACCTGTGCCGTCTCCTGGCTCGCACTTGGTGTGTCGTCCTTGTCGAAGAGCGTCTTCACTCCGAAGCCGATCCCACCCACCAAAGCCAGCCCGGTGAGAATGACGGCGATCCGCTTCGGCCAGATGTACTTGATCGGCGCCCGCGTACCGGTGGGCTGGCCGTCGAGAGTTCCGAAGGAGTTGGCCTCGGGGTATGGCGGGATGCTCATCCTGTTTGGATCCGATCGTCGTGGAAGTGGCTCCAGTTGAGCCTAGCGACGTGGCGCCCCGACCTGGCCATCACGCCGACGACCTTGCGCGAGACCGAGTCGGCGTTGG
>CAZRFC010000451.1:0-3423 GCA_964598975.1 uncultured Mycobacterium sp.
TGGCCACCTGTGCTGACCACCGGGCCGACGCAGGTCTGACGGATGCCGCGGGTCGCGCCGCGCCGGCCGGGACGCCGGTGTTCGCTGACTCGACCGGCGGGGGCTGCCACGCGACATCGACCGCGGCGGGCACGTCGGCTGACACCGCTATCGACGCAGGCAGCGACTCCGCGGGGCGATGCACCGGCCGGCGGGCATCCTTGTTCGGGGAGGGTGTCACACCTGGGAGCAGGACGCTTGAACCGCGACTGGTCACGGCCGATGCGGCCGAACGGGGCGGACCGGTGACCGCCCGTGACCCGGGCATGCGCGCCGCCCGTCCTTTGTCGACCTCAGCCCGTCCGGTCCGGAATGGCGCCGAAGCCGGGTCGCTGTCGGCGGCATCGACTTTCGCCCCCGTATCGGGCGACCCCGGGTCCGCCGCGGCAACCCCGCAGCCTGCGGACAACGCGACGCCTACCGCCGCGGCAACCAAAGGCCTTCGCAGCCACGCCGCAGTGCCCACTTGCCCCCCAGACTCCCGTCGAAGCTTCAGGCTAGCCGCGAACGGTCACAATCCGAAGATCGGCGGCAGCCCGAGCACCATCATCTGTCCCCACACCACATGGGTGAGCACTGGGGCCAGCACGCCGCCGGTCGCGCGCCGTTGCAGGCCGCAGACGACGCCAAGAATCAATCCGGCGAAGGCGAGCATCGGATTGCCGGTGGCCAGGGTCGCGGCCGCATAGAGCACGGTGGAAATGGCCACTGGGTAGAACCGGCCAAGCGAGGTGTACAGCGCCCCGCGGAAGAACAATTCCTCTGCGATTCCGTTGACGAGGGCGATTAGCGCGATCAACAGCAGCGGGCCGTGGTTGGTGTACTCCAGAACCCGGGTGATCCGATCGGCGACCGGCGGGATGTTGCGGACCACCAGGCCGCCGAGCAGGAACACCCCCCCGAGTACGAGCCCGGTGGCCACCGCGCTGATCACCGGGCGGGTGGCGCGGTCCTGCCAGGTGATTCGACCGAGATGCAGTGGACCCGAGAGCAGCGCTCCAATCGTCCAGACTGCGGCGAGTGCCATCGTCAGCCAGTAGAACGCCGCCGCACCGGGCCGCTGGTTGAGCGAGTAGGCCATCAGCAGCGCGCCGGCCACCAGCACCACACAGACGATCAGCCGTCGGCGGCGCACGACGGACGTCTGCTCCGAATGCGGAACGGCTTCGCCGATGGCCGCCGCGCGGAGCTGGTCGATACGCATCGGGTCCACGGTACGAAAAAACCGGGCCCGAATCGATGACACAAGACTGACGTCCGCCGGGCGGTGGTTCTAGTTCGGATCGCGGTGCAGTTCCATCAAACCCTCGTAGACGGCGGCGTTGTGGCGATTGTGGGTGACCTCGGCGTCGCTGAGTTCGCGGCGGACCTTGCCGGGCACGCCTGCCACCAGGGATCGAGGTGGGATGACCACGCCCTGCGCCACCAGTGCACCGGCGGCTACCAGGGATCCGGCTCCGATCACCGCCCCGTTGAGGATGATCGCCCCCATGCCGATCAAGGCGCCGTCCTCGACCGTGCACCCGTGCAGGACCGCGTTGTGCCCGACGCTGACCCCCGCGCCCACCCGGACCGGGAATTCAGGGTCGACGTGGATCGTCACCCCGTCCTGAATGTTCGTACCGGCGCCGATGTCGATCGGCTCCGCCTCGGCCCGCAACGTCGCCGAGTACCAGACGCTGGACCGCGCCGCCAGCCGGACCTGGCCGATGAGAGTCGCGTTGGGGGCCACCCAGGCCTCGGGGTCGACCTGGGGTTGACGACCGCGGATGGGAACGATCAGGGCGCCGGGGCGGTGTTCAGACATGGCGAGCATCGTAAGACGCGTCACATCGGTGTTGTATCGACCTGCTGTTTTCAGACGAACCCGTCGTTTTGGGTAACGAAACGTTGCGCGCATACGATGCCACAGGCGTTGCGGCATCTCTCTGTTGTGATGTCGCATGACGAGAATTACTTAGGAGAAAAGCCAGTGAGCACTCGTACCAAGAGCCTGGGCTTCGCCGCGGCCATCGCCGCGATTGCCGTCGCCATTCCCACCTCGGTTCAGGCTTACGCCGACCCGACTCCGTCCCCGGAACCCGCTCCGGCCACGGCACCGGCCACGCCGGCCACCCCGACGAACATGATTCCGGCGCCGTCGTCCACCAAGGTGCCCGATCCGCAGGGCTCCGGCTGTGACACCTACCGCAGCAAGCACCCCGAAGGCAGCCCGGGTTCGATCGACAAGATGGCGCTGCAGACCGGGTCGCAGGCCCTGGCCAGCAACCCGGATCTGAGCATCTTCAGCGACGCGATCTCGGGCAAGCTGAACCCCGCGGTCAACATCGTCAACGTGCTCGACGGCGGCCCCTACGTGGTCTTCGCGCCGACCAATGCGGCGTTCGCCAAGCTGGATGCGGCCACACTGGAAACTCTGAAGACCGACCCGGTGGTGCTGCTGCCGACGCTCTTCTACCACATGGTCCTGGGCTACCTCGGCCCTAATGACGTCCAGGGGAAGATGCCGACCCAGGACGGCCGCGCGGTCACCGTCAAGGGCAAGGGTGGCGATATCACCGTCAATGACGCCAAGGTGACCTGCGCCTACACCGCGCACGGTGCCTATATCTACATGATCGACACGGTTCTGACGCCGCCGACGCCGGCCGCTGAAGCGGGTGCGTCGACGACTGCGACGACGAGTGCGACGACGTCGGCCACCGCGACCACCTCGGCGGCGCCTTCGACCACCGAGACCGCGACGGCGTCGTCGACCGCTTCGGCGACCTCGACCTCGTCAGCGCCCTCGGCTGCTGAGACCACATCGGCAGCAGCGACGACCACCGCCAAGCCGGCGGCCTAGCACACCTGGGATTTCGGCGCGCCCCACGGCGGTGAGCGACCTAGGGCGCGCCGAAAACGGTGGGCGGGTTGCGCGGCTTCGACGCCCGGGCGCGCGGAAGGGCCAACGCCATAGGTCCTTCCATGGCGTCCTCGGAACTGAAGACGACGCGCATCTCCCGATTGGACCGTTTCCAGGATTCCTTCTCGGCGGTGATGGCCCCGTCGTCGACACCGAGTGCGACCCGCTTACTGGCCTGGACGGCCAGCGGAGCATTCGCAGTGATCCGGTCGGCCAGTGCCAACGCGGCGTCGACGACCGTGCCGTCCGGCACGACCTGGTTGATCAGACCCCACCGGGCGGCCTCCTCGGCGCTGATCGGGTCGCCGGTGACCAACAGTTGCATCGCCACCTTGCGGGGTAACTGGTCGACGATGCGGAACAGCCCCCCGGCCGCGGCGATCAGCCCGCGCTTGACCTCGGGCAACCCGAACTGGGCGCTGGCCTGGGCGACCACCAAATCGCTGGCCAGCGCGAGCTCGGTGCCGCCGCCCAGCGCG
>CAZRFC010000452.1:0-3418 GCA_964598975.1 uncultured Mycobacterium sp.
GGGCGCTTCACCGGGAGAGCCGGCGCGCCGCCGATGCGCTCGACCGCTACGGCGACGACCGGCAGGCCTTCTGCGAGTGGATGGACCGATTCTACGCCGAGCACCGCGTCTACCTGGCCCGGGCGGTGGACCCCGGCGTCGCATCGGCGATCATCAAGAAATACCCCGAGGTCGGCGCCGAGCGTCAGGATCTGCGGCAGTACCCGGGTGGATCACTGGCGGCAAATGTGGTCGGCGGGATCGACTGGGACGGTCATGGGCTGCTCGGTCTCGAGGACTCGATGGACTCGGTGCTGGCCGGCACCGACGGGTCGGTCACCTACGACCGCGGATCCGACGGCGTGGTGATCCCGGGCAGCTATCGCAACCGCCACCTGGCCGTCGACGGGTCCACCGTGCAGCTGACCCTCGACGATGACATCCAGTTCTACGTCCAGCAGCAGGTCCAGCTGGCCAAGGACGCCTCCGGTGCCCGCAACGTCTCCGCGGTGGTGCTGGACGCCAAATCCGGCGAGGTGCTGGCGATGGCCAATGACAACACCTTCGATCCAAGCCAGGACATCGGGCGGCAGGGCGACCGGCAGATCGGCAACCTGCCGGTCACCTCACCGTTCGAACCCGGCTCGGTGAACAAGATCGTCACCGCGGCTGCGGCCATCGAGTTCGGCCTGACCAATCCCGACGAGGTGCTGTCGGTACCCGGTTCGATCAATATGGGCGGGGTCAACGTCCGCGACGCCTGGGGCCACGGAGTGATGCCCTACACCACTACCGGCGTGTTCGGAAAGTCCTCCAACGTGGGCACCCTGATGCTCGCCCAACGGATCGGGCCGGAACGTTTTTACGAGATGCTCGGCAAGTTCGGCCTGGGTCAGCGCACCAATGTGGGCCTGCCCGGCGAGAGCCCGGGCATCGTGCCACCCATCGACCAGTGGTCGGGTAGCACGTTCTCCAATCTTCCTATCGGGCAGGGTCTTTCGATGACCCTGCTGCAGATGGCCGGGATGTACCAGGGCATCGCCAATGACGGTATGCGCATCCCGCCACGGATCGTCAAGGCCACCATCGCGCCGGATGGAACCCGCACCGAGGAGCAGCAGCCCGACGGCATCCGGGTGGTGTCGCCGGAGACGGCACGCTCCGTGCGCAACATGCTGCGGGCGGTCGTCCAACGTGACCCGATGGGAGCCCAGCAAGGCACCGCGCCGATGGCTGCGGTGCAGGGCTATCAGATGGCCGGCAAGACCGGCACCGCCCAACAGATCAACCCGGCGTGCGGCTGCTACTACGACGACGTCTACTGGATCACCTTCGCCGGGATGGCCCCGGCCGACGATCCGCGCTACGTGATCGGCCTCATGCTCGACGCCCCGGTGCGCAACGCCGACGGCACCCCCGGCCATTCCGCGGGGCCGCTGTTCCACAACATCGCGAGCTGGTTGATGCAGCGCGAGAACGTCCCGCTCTCGCCGGACCCCGGCCCGCCCCTGACCCTGGAAGCGACCTGACGTATCCCGGGCGCTCTGCCCGGTAGGGAACGCTCTGCTCGGTAGGGTGTGGAGCCGAATGCGGGGGATGACTGGAGGTGACCGGCTGTGACCATTGTCCTGCGGCCGGGCACCCATCCCGGGCGGTTGCTGCCGGTCCTGGCTAACGCGGTGAACGCGGCTGCCGCCGACGGCGCGGCCATTCCCGAGGTCCGGATCAGCGGCGTCACCCTGCGCGCCCAGGATGCCGCACCCGGCGACCTGTTCGCCGCGCTCCCGGGCGCCACCGTCCACGGCGCGGAGTTCGCTGGTCCGGCGTTGGACGCCGGAGCCGTAGCGGTTCTGACCGACCCAGCGGGTGCGGCGGTGATCCACCGAATGCTCGGCGACCCCGCTCCGGCACCGGTCCTGGTGCATCCGGAGCCCCGCACGGTGCTCGGCCGGTTGGCCGCCGACGTCTACGGCAATCCCTCGGAACGAGTCGTCGTGATGGGCGTGACCGGCACCTCCGGAAAGACCACCACCGCCCATCTGATCGAGGCGGGCCTGCGCGCCGCCGGCCGCACCGCGGGCATGATCGGCACCGTCGGGGTCCGGATCGCCGGTGCGGACGTTCCCAGCGCCCTGACCACGCCGGAGGCGCCGGCACTGCAGGCACTGCTGGCCGTGATGGCCGAACGCGGCGTCGACACCGCGGTCATGGAGGTTTCCAGTCACGCTCTGGAACTGGGCCGGGTGGACGGAATCCATTTCGCGGTCGGCGGTTTCACCAATTTGTCCCGTGACCACCTCGACTTCCATCCCACTATGGAGGCCTACTTCGAGGCCAAGGCCAAGCTGTTCGATCCCGGCTCGCCGGTGCACGCCCGAACTGCGGTGGTGTGTGTCGACGACGACGCCGGCCGCTCGATGGCACGCCGCGCGGGCCGCGCGATCGGTAGTAGCGCGGGCCGCGCGATCGGTAGTAGCGCGGGCGTCGTCACGGTGAGCGCGGAGGGCAACCCGGCGGATTGGACGGTCGAGGACTTCGTCGCCCTCGACAGCGGTCTTCAGGAGTTCACCGCCGTCGACCCGGCCGGCGTGCACCACCGACTGCAGATCCGCCTCCCGGGCCGCTACAACGTCGCCAACGCGCTGCTGGCACTGGCGATGCTCGACACCATCGGCGTCTCCCCAGAGCAGGCCGCGCCCGGACTGCGCGCCGCCACGGTTCCGGGCCGGCTCGAACTGATCGACCGCGGCCAGGACTTCCTCGCGGTCGTCGACTACGCCCACAAGCCGGGCGCGCTGCGCGCGGTGTTGGAGACCCTGCGCCGCCCGGGCGGGCGATTGGCCGTGGTCTTCGGCGCGGGGGGCAACCGCGACTCGGGAAAACGCGAGCCGATGGGACAGGTGGCGGCCGAACTCGCCGATCTGGTCGTGGTCACCGACGACAACCCGCGCGACGAGGATCCGGCGCTGATCCGCGCCGCGATCCTCGCCGGGGCGGCCGGGGCCGCCGGGGCCGGCGCGGTGGTCGAGATCGCCGATCGCCGGGAGGCGATCGGCCACGCTGTCGACTGGGCGCGCCGCGGCGACGTCGTGGTGATAGCCGGAAAGGGACATGAAAGCGGTCAGACCGGCGGCGGGCAGACCCGCCCGTTCGACGACCGCGAGGAACTGGCAGCAGCATTGGCTGCCGTTCTGGACCGGAGGAGCCTGAGGTGATCGACCTGACCGTGGCCCAGATCGCCGAGATCGTCGGCGGCGAACTGGCCGATATCAGCCCCGACGACGCAGCATCCACCCGCGTCACCGCCACCGTCGAGTTCGACTCCCGGGCGGTGACTCCGGGCGGTTTGTTCCTGGCGTTACCGGGCGCCCGTTCCGACGGTCACGACTTCGCGGCGGTTGCCGTCGAGGCCGGCGCCGTCGCGGTGCTGGCCGCGCGC
>CAZRFC010000453.1:0-3416 GCA_964598975.1 uncultured Mycobacterium sp.
CAATACAGGCGGTACTTCATTTTCTTCTCAGCGTCGATCATTGGACCTTTCCTCCTTTTCATATCCTTAACCCGTCTTCCCAATCCTCTTGTCCCTCAAGGTATTCGGCGAGAGACGCTGCGATCGGATGCAGCGCGTCCGCTGGTGGGTCGAGGTTCGCCTGTCTCAGACGGTTCTCGGCCTTGTTGACAAGATCCAACGCCTCGGCCAGATCGGCGAAGACCGAACGCAACTCCTCAAAATGCGAGTTGTTTCTTTTCGGGTTGTGGAACCTCATGGAATTGCGGCCTCCTGGAAGGGAGCCGGGGCGCTAGGGTACGCCCCGGCCATCCCCCATCACAATCTGTCGTTTTTCGTGATTCACCAGTCTCGGAACAAAATGAACCCGTAAAAACGACTGTCTTTGGTCAACCCCGTCCGCAAAGCGGAGCGGGATTTCTGAACAGGGTCGCGGCCCCGGCCATCGGCCCTGGAGGTCGTGGGGCCGGGGGAAGGCCGGGGCCGCAGGTCAGCGGCGAACCGCTGGGGGTATTACTTTCGGCTTGAGGAGCAGAACACACCCGCACTCGGTCGAGCGCCGGATGACCCGGTGTTTCTTGAACACGGGTCGAGCGTGAACCAACTCCCTTAGCCTCTCCTTCAGTCTGGAAAGATCGCAGCCCGCATCCTCCGGGGCGACCAGCAGCCCGTCGCCGGGTTGCAGTTCATCCCGGAAGATCCGCTCGACCTCCGCCTCCCACGGCGGCAACTCCGCCGGGGTTCGGGGGGCGAACTTCACGCTGCAAAGGTCAACGGTCTCGATTGCGTTGCGGGCGATTTTCACAATAGACAGCCTCCATTCCCAACCTAACATTTATTGACCCCAAAGGTCAACCCTTTTTTTGACCTCATCGCCGCCTTTTCTTTTCCTCGGCGTCCTCCTTCATGTGTTTTCGGATCTCGAACGCCAACTTCCCCCAATAGGGCAAGGCGCAGATGAGCGAGACCTGCCAGATGACCGGCCAGATCGAAACAGCATCAGTAGTTTCCTGCATACTCGAACTCCTCCTTTCTTCCCGCATAGGATTCGGGGTCGAGCGCCCGCGCCGCCTCGATCCCCTGCATGAGAGTTTCCCCGACCGACCGAGCGCGGGCGCCCTTTTTCGTGTCATACAGGGCTTGCATCTCGACCGTCGAATGACGGAAGAAAGCCGCCGCCGCCTCGACCGGGACGCCGTTGTCCCGCGCCGCCGTGATTGCAGCCCGCCGGAAGTCGTGGGGGGTGAACTCTTTCCCGATCCACCCCGCCCATTCATCGACCGTCTTTTGGATGGTCCTGGTCGTCACCTGCCGGGGTTGCAACTCCGTCGGAATGTTGAACCCCAGATACAGCGAGGGGCGAATGAACAGCGCGGCCTTGGGGTCCGACGGATCGGCGAATCCCTCCGCCGCGTTCAAGTCCCGCAGGTCCGTCAGCAGCCGGATGACCGCCTTCGGGAGCGGGATCGGTACATAGTCCCGCCGCCCCTTCTCGATGATCTTCACCGAGTCGGCGCCGATTCCCCCCGCCCGGATGCTGGCCGCTTCGGACACGCGCAAGCCGCAGGGGAAGAGAACCCCAAGCAGGGCTTGGCTCCAGGCCCGCTTGCCGGGATTCTCCATCTTGTCGATTAAATCCCCGATCCGGGCAACGTCGAGCGGGTTGACCTTTTCGTCCCGATCGACGTACTTTCGGACCCTTCGGGGTTGGCGGATCTGGGGGCGGGAAGAGACGATCCCCCGTCGGAACAGCCAGACCCCGAAGGCGGCGAGGGTTTGGACGACCGGAACCCTCTGGGTGTCCGGGTAGCCTTGCTCCTGCATCAGGGCGGATACCCGGTTCCCGGCGGTCTCTGGGTCGAGGATGAAGAAGTCGAGAAAAGCCTCCTCGTTCATCCCGCTTACCAGCGCCGCCCGGTTCACGCGCCGGGTCTGGGTGCTGATCGTGATGGGGGCTTTGCCCTCCATCCAGATTGACCAGCACTCCCGCCCCGTCCAGGGCGCCCGGTCTCGGACGTTCTCCGGTCGGTTGCGCGGTCCCTCGATTGTGATTGCGGGAACAATTCGCACGGTTCTTTCCTCCTTTTCTTTCAGCCGCCTTTATCGCGGCCACCTGTCAAACTTCACGCCCCACCCCTTGGCAAACCTGACCGCAGAACTCCTTTTCTCAAAGTTCTCGATCCGCCGCCTCCCCTTTTTCCAATCGGGAAGTTCCGAGTCGCCAGGGTACTCCTCGATGTAAGCCGTCGCTCCACCGAATTTGTCGGCAACCAATGAAAACTTCAGCCGTTTTCCGTGTATCTCGTAATAGCCGCTCCGCATATCTTCCGTGTCGAATCGAATCATCGCCTTAACCTCCAATCCTTTCAGCCGCCCGCATCGGGCGGAGATACGTTGCCCCGGTCAGGGGCCTTTTGTCCTGCGGTTCAAACAGCCTTTCCAGCGCGGTCATGGCCTCGACCAATCCCGCCGCCTCGAACTCGAAAACGTGCCGCCCTTTTCGATCCGGGGGAACCGAGCGGACGGTGCCTTTCGCCTTTGTCCATCGGTTCGAGGAGGGGCGGACCTCGACCCGATAGACCTGCTTCCCCGGAAGCGTCGGCGGCCTACCCACGGGAAGACTCCTGGAATCTCACAACATTTTCGGCCAAGCAGATCCCCCAGTAGGCGTCCATCGCCTCCTGATATTCGACCTCGGCAACATCAAGAGCCTTCTGGCGTTGCTCCATCTTCTTGTGCGCCTGATTCAGCGCCTTCAGTGCCGCCGCCTTTTCGAGCATTTTCAGCCTCCTTCAGTTCGAGAAGATCCCGCTCGGCTCTTTCAAGCCGGTCATAGGCCGCCCGGTACTGGTGGCAGAGCTCCGCCGCCTTCCGTCGCGCCTCGTCCGCCGCCTCAACCGCCTCCCGCCAATCGCGGAAGGCATCCGCCGCCGCCTTTGACGCGGCCTCGTGCTCCGATTCGATCCGCCGCCTTTGAGTGCTGGTCATGGTCTTTCCTTTCCGACCGCTCAGGCGGCCCTTGTCCTCGACTTGAACGGCATCGGAATCCATCCGAACTCTTCGGCGCAGGCGCGGAGGCCCCACTTCAAGCCGTGGTTGATGAAATGGGGGGAGTCGAGAAACTCCCCGACGCTCTCCGCGTCAACCCAGTCGATGCAGTACCCGCCCAACTTGAACGCCTCAAGGGCTTGCTCGATGGTCCTGGGGGAAGGCCCGCCGCCCCCTTCGAGGTGGTGGAATCGGTGAAACCGCCTCCCGTACTGGATCAACTCCGACCGATCCTTACAGGGGATGACCCATCGGGAAAAACACTCATGCCCGAACGGATCAAACCCACCCTCCCGCAAGATGACGCAGGGGAACTGCAACCTTTCAGGCTTCATGGCCCGCCTCCTCTT
>CAZRFC010000454.1:0-1402 GCA_964598975.1 uncultured Mycobacterium sp.
CCAGCCGCCGGCGGTCGTAGGCCCGGGAGATCCGGGCGTCGCTGATGCCACGGGCCCGCAACCTCTCGGTGTCGGCGGCGGCGGCCATGTCACCGAAACCGGTGATGGCGTCCTCGGTCATGTCGTCGAAGCCACCGGCGACCACCAGTTCGGCCTTGCCGAGACGGATCTTGTCCACGCCCTCCTCGACCGACACCGCCGCGGTGGCGCAGGCGCCCACCGGGTGGACCATGGCCCCGTAGCCGCCGACATAGGACTGCATCACATGTGCGGCAACGACATTCGGCAGAACCTCCTGCAGGATGTCATTCGGCTTCGGGGTGCCCAACAGGTTTCCGTGGAACATGGTCTGCATGCTGGTCAGGCCGCCGATGCCGGTGCCCTGGGTGCTGGCCACCATCGTCGGGTGCACCCAGCGCATCAGTTCGGTAGGGGTGAAACCCGATGACAGGAAGGCGTCGACGGTGGCCACCATGTTCCACAACGCAACCCGGTCAACCGAGGCGGCCATGTCGGCGCTGATTCCCCAGACCGTCGGATCGAAACCGGTGGGGATCTGACCTCCCACGGTACGAGACAGCTTGACCTTGCGCGGAACCCGGATCTCGGTGCCCGCCTTTCGGATCACCTCCCAGTCGCCGGAGTCGCCGACCGGTCGCACCACGGTGTGCTCGGGGTCGAAGGACACGAAGGCGCGGGCATCGGACTCCGAAGACACCACGAAGGAGAAGTCCCGATCCAGGAAGACACTCACCAGCAGTTCATGGGAGTGGTCGGCCTTCAGCGCCCCGTCGGCGACGAACTCGCGGATGCCGCAGCGCTCCACCACAGCATCGTGATACCGCTCGGCGATGTCCTCCTCGGGAACCATCTCACCGGTCCCGGTGTCGTACCAGCCGGGCTTGGGGTCGTTCTCCCAAGCCAGAAGCCCGGTGGTCCAGGCCAACTCGAGCACACCGGCCGCGGACAGTTCGTTGTCCACCTCCATCTCGAAGCGGGTGCGGGACGACCCGTAGGGACCCACCTCTGCGGCGCCCACGATCACCACCAGTTCGGCCGGGTCGACGTCCAGTTCCGGCCAGGCCGGCGGCGGGCAGCCACCGGGCGCACGAGGGGGCGACGGCAGCGCGGCGATCCCGCCACTGTCGCCTGAGTCGGAATCCGTTGCCGCGGAGGTCATCTCCTCGCGGGCCCGGGCGGCCAGTTCCGCCATGTCCAGCTCGACGTCGCCGAGTCCACCGGTGAGATCCGCTTTCACCGGGGCCTCCGATGCGGCGGCCCTGGCTTCGGCTGAACACAGGTCCAACAGCATGCCGGCCATCTCGGCGGTGGTGTACGTGGTCACCCCGGCTTCCTCGACGGCGTCGACGATCACGTCGTTGTGCCCCATCAGGCCGGTGCC
>CAZRFC010000454.1:1412-3409 GCA_964598975.1 uncultured Mycobacterium sp.
AGCGCGTGGGCGATCGTCACACGTTGCGCCCACGAGGTTTCGGCGCTCCACCGGGCCACCACCGCGTCAAGGGCGGCTTTGGACTCGCCGTAGGCGCCATCCCCGCCGAACATGCCCCGGTTGGGCGACCCCGGAAGCACCACGTGCAACCGCGAGGCAATGTCGCTTTCGGACCCGATGGCCGACAGTCCGCCGACGAGCCTTTCCACCGCCCACAGCAGGACCTTCATCTCCATCTCCGAGCGCGACCCGGCCTCGGAGAGGTCACCGGCCACCCGCGGTGCGGCGAACGGGAACAGCAGGGTCGGGATCTGGGCGTCCTTGACGTGGATGGCTTGCGGCCCAAGGTTTTCGGTCTGGTCGTTGCCCACCCAGGAGATCAGCGCGTCGATGTCGGCGTAGGAAGCCATATTCGCCGGCACCACCCACAGGGCGGCGCCGAAGCGGGCGTGCTCCCGGTAGAGCGACTTGTAGAACGCCAACCGGTCGTCGTCGAGACGGGAGGTGGTGGCGATGACACATGCGCCACCCGCGAGTAGCCGGGCGACCACCGACGCGGCGATGGATCCCTTCGAAGCGCCGGTCACGACGGCGACCTCGCCGGAATAGCGGCCGGGGGCCGGGCTCTCCGCACCGGCCGCGATCCTGGCGTAGAGCGAGGCATGCGCCGACCGGCCCTCGGCCAGGGCGCGCCCGCGCCACCAATCGGCCTGGGTGGCCACCACATGTCCAGTGCCCTCGAAGCTCTCGGACAGCCGGGCCCAGTCGGCCTCGATAGCGTCTTCCCCGGCCAACCAGAGTGTGACCAGATCCTCACGGGCACTTGCCCATCGGTCGTCAAGCAGCACCGCCTTGCGGGCATCGAACACCGGCGCCACCAGCCGCGGCCAGTCCGCGCCCAGTTCGGCGGTGACGAGGTCGATCAGTTCGGTGTCGGGGATGGTCGACGGCGCACTGGCGGCGTCGTCGAAACCAAGCTGGCCGAGCACCAGCCGGGCCGCCGAGGCCAGCACGCCGTCGCGGCCGGTGACGGTCTCGGCGAACTCGGTCAGCGCGGCCGAATCGACGGCTCCGCCCGCGGGCGCACCGGAGGACGGCAGCGTCACCGCGATGCCGAGCCGGGCGGCGACGGCGGCGACCGCGGCATCGATTGCCTTGTCCACCGCGGCGGCGTCCGAGAGCGGACCGTCGGTCAGTCCGCCCAGCGGACCGCCACGCACGCTGCTGCCTTCCCGGGAACCCAGTGCCAACTCGACGGTGACGTGCTTGCCCCAGCCGGGGCCGAGTTCCCAGGTCTTGGCGACGCGTTCGGCGATGGCGCCGGGACGCTTTCCGGACGGACCCAGCGCGCTGCGAAGTTGATCGTTGACGGCGTCGGACAGCACCGGGCCGAATGGCTTGTAGGTCCGGGCGAGTTTGGCGACCTGGCCGCGCAGCGCGGTGAGGTCGGCTTCAGCGGCCCCGTCGATGGCGCCGAGGTTGAGTTCGGAGCCGAGGTCGACGAGCAGTTGGTTGCGCCGCGAGGATGCGCCGTCGGTGATGGATTCGATGGAGTCCAGCGGCTCGATCTGGTCGATCCGCATCTTGGCTGACAGGGCGATCAGCGCCAGGGTGGCGTCTGCAGCATCGAACGGGATGTCGTCAGGTCGGGGGGCGCCGGCCGGTGCGGCGGGGGCAGCGGGCGCGGCTTGCGTCGCAACGGGTTCCGCCGCAGCCGGTTCCGCCGGCACGGCTTCCTCCGGCACGTCATCGACATCTTCGGGGTCTTCATCGGTGGCGAACAGCACCTCGGCGTCACGCTCGACGTTGAGCACTTGCACTGTGCTGTAGGCGTATTCGGGGAGCTTGAGGGTGTTGGTGGCCAGCCCGGCGACCGTCGGGGCGGATTTCACGCCGATCTCGACGAAGCGCTCGATCCCCAGGCCGCCTTCGGCCGCTTCGGTGAACAGCAGGTCCTGGGTCTCGATCCAGCGCACCGGGCTGGCGAACTGCCAGGC
>CAZRFC010000455.1:0-2403 GCA_964598975.1 uncultured Mycobacterium sp.
CGGCACCGAGTCGGGTGCCGGGCCGCAGGTAGGTGAACGGACCGACCTCGGCGCCGTCGCCGACGATCGCCTCGGTGCCGTGCGTGCGCACCACCGATGCGCCGTCGCCCACGTGCACATCGGCCAGGGTGGTGTCCGGGCCGATCGTGCACCGGCCGCCCACCCGGGTGCCGCCCAACAGCTGGGTGCCGGGCGCGATGAGGGTGTCGCGGCCGATGGTCACGTCGACGTCGATCCAAGTGCTGCCCGGGTCGACCACCGTGACGCCGGCGCGCTGATGGGCGGCGACGACTCGACGGTTCAGCTCCGCCCCGATGTCGGCCAGTTGCACCCGGTCGTTGACGCCGGCCACCAGGGCGGCGTCGTCGACATGCTTGGCGTGCACGATCTGACCGTCGGCGCGGACGATCGATATCGCGTCGGTCAGGTACAACTCGTGCTGGGCGTTGTTGGAGGACAGTCGGCTCAGCGCTGAACGCAGCGCGGCAATGTCGAAGGCGTACACCCCGGCGTTGATCTCCCGGATGGCGCGCTGCTGCGGAGTGGCGTCGGTCTCCTCGACGATTGCGATCACCTCGCCGTCCTGGGTGCGCAGGATCCGGCCGTAGCCGTGGGCGTCCGGGACCGTGGTGGTCAGCACCGTCACGGCGGCCGGTTCGCTGGAGTGGGTGGCGATCAGATCGGCCAGGGTGTCGGCGTCGAGCAGGGGGATGTCCCCTGAGGTGATGACGACGGTGCCGTCGAAGTCCTGGGGCAGCCCGGCCAGTCCGCACAGGGCGGCGTGGCCGGTGCCCAACTGCTGATCCTGCACCGCGATCTCGATCGGTCGGCCGAGTTCGGTGGCCAGGTCGGCGACCACCGGAGCGATGCGCTCACGGTCTTTACCGAGCACCACCACCAGATGGGACGGCGCCACCTTGGCCACGGCGTGCAGCGCATGCGACAGCATGCTGCGGCCGCCCAGGTGGTGCAGCACCTTCGGGGTGTCCGACCGCATCCGAGTGCCGGCCCCGGCGGCCAGCACCAGTACGGCGGATTCCTTCGTCGTCGTCATGCCGACTCCTCAGTGTGCGGTTTCATTCGCGACACGCCATCTCGGCCGTACACGGCGGCACAGTCGCAATCTCGGCAAGCCTCGCTTCGCCGCCAGGACTCGAACCTGAACTATCTGAACCAAAATCAGAGGTGCTGCCAATTACACCACGGCGAATTGTCTGTCAGAGACTTTAGTCGACTCGCTACCCTGGTAGCCGTGGCAGCACCGCAGGGCCCGTCGCGCCCGCCGCGCGCCCGGATGACCGGCAGTGAACGACGCCACCAGTTGATCGACATCGCCCGGGGCCTCTTTGCCGAACGCGGTTACGACGGCACCTCGGTCGAGGAGGTCGCCCAGCGGGCCGGGGTTTCCAAGCCGGTGGTCTACGAGCACTTCGGCGGCAAGGAGGGTTTGTACGCGGTGGTGGTGGACCGCGAGATGTCCGCACTGCTCGACGGTGTCACCGCGTCGCTGACCAACAACCAGTACCGGCCGCGGGTCGAGGCGGTGACGTTGGCGCTGCTCACCTACATCGAGGAGCGCACCGACGGCTACCGGGTGCTGATCCGGGACTCGCCGCAGTCGCTGAGCCCGGGCACGTACTCCACATTGTTCAACGACGCGGTCAGCCAGGTCGCCTCGATCCTGGCCGGGGACTTCTCCCGCCGCGGTTTGGACCCGGAGCTGGCCCCGATGTACGCCCGGGCGCTGGTGGGTTCGGTGTCGATGACCGCGCAGTGGTGGATGCAAGCCCGCGAGCCCAAGAAGGAAGTGGTGGCCGCTCACCTGGTGAACCTGATGTGGAACGGGTTGACCGGACTGGAACCCGACCCGCATCTGCAAGACGAGTGAACCGCGTCGAATCATGGCCCGGGGCAACGCTTTTTGCCCCGCGGCATAAGCTGTCCCCATCATGACTGGGCGCCACCGAGTCCAGACCCCGCTGGCTGGTCTGGTCGATACCGCGCTGGCCGCGCCCCAATTCGCCGAACTCGCCGAGCGCGCCGCCCAGCGGCTGCCCGAGCTGAACGTGGTGGGCCCGGTCAGCGCCCAGCTGTTCGTCGCGTGCGCGCTGGCACCTAAACCCGCCGCGGGTGGGCCGTTGCTGGTGGTGACGGCGACCGGCCGGGAGGCCGACGACCTGACCGCCGAACTGCGGGGAGTGCACGGCGATGCCGCGGCGCTGTTCCCGTCCTGGGAGACGCTGCCGCACGAGCGGCTTTCACCCGGGGTGGACACCGTCGGCGCTCGGATGATGCTGCTGCGCCGGCTGGCCCGACCCGAGGATGCGGTACTGGGCCCGCCGCTGCGGGTGGTGGTCACCACGGTGCGCTCGCTGCTGCAGCCGATGGCGGCCGACCTCGTCG
>CAZRFC010000455.1:2413-3400 GCA_964598975.1 uncultured Mycobacterium sp.
CGGTGACCCTGCGGGTGGGTGCCGAACTGGACTTCGACAAGGTGGTCGCCCGGCTGGTGGAACTGGCCTACACCCGGGTCGACATGGTCGCCCGGCGCGGGGAGTTCGCGGTCCGCGGCGGCATCCTCGACCTCTTCCCGCCCACCGCCGAGCATCCGGTGCGGGTGGAGTTCTGGGGCGACGAGATCACCGAGATGCGGATGTTCTCCGTCGCCGACCAGCGCTCCATCCCCGAACTCGACGCCGGCGGACCGGAGAATCCGGTGGTGGCCGTTGCCTGCCGCGAACTCCTGCTCACCGACGAAGTCCGGTCGCGGGCCGCCGAATTAAGTCGGCACATGCCCCGAGACGAGAATCAGGTCACCGGCAGCGTCGCCGACATGCTGGCCAAGCTGGCCGAGGGCATCCCGGTCGACGGGATGGAGGCGCTGCAACCGGTGCTGCGGCCTGAGAAGATGGCCTCGCTCGTCGAGCACCTGCCGGCCGGGGCGCCGGTCCTGCTGTGCGACCCGGAGAAGGTGCGCACCCGGGCCGCCGATCTGATCAAGACCGGCCGGGAGTTCCTGGAGGCCTCCTGGTCGGTGGCCGCGATCGACGGGGATGCGCCCATCGACGTCGAGCAACTCGGCGGCTCGGGATTCTCCGAACTCGACGATGTCCGCGCGGCCGCCATCACCGGTGGCCACCCGTGGTGGACGATCGGCCAGTTGTCCGCCCCCGGCGCCGTCGAACTCGATGTGCGGGCCGCGCCGTCGGCCCGCGGCCAGCAGTCCAGCGCCGAGGAGATCTTCGGCATGCTGCGTGCCCACGTGCTGACCGGTGGGCTCGGTGTGGTGGTCGCTCCCGGCGTCGGCATCGCCCACCGCATCGTCGAGCAACTCGCCGAGCACGACTCCCCGGCGGTCATGCTGGAGGCGGGGGAGGCTCCCAGGCCCGGCCTGGTCGGCTTCCTCAAGGGCCCGCTTCACAACGGCATCGTCATCCCCG
>CAZRFC010000456.1:0-3396 GCA_964598975.1 uncultured Mycobacterium sp.
GGCCGCCGTTGGCGGCCAGCGCCACGATGCTGGTGGCCTGCAGAAGCGCCAGCGCGATAGACAGATAACGCGTGTACTGCGTCATCTTGGCCTGACCGGCTTGCCCCTCCTTGCGCAATTCCTCGAAGCGCGGGATCACCACGGTGAGCAGCTGCACGATGATGCTCGCGGTGATGTAGGGCATGACGCCGACAGCGAACACCGACAGCTGTAGCAGCGCGCCGCCGGAGAAGAGGTTGATCAGCGAGTAGATCTGCGCGCCGGCGCCGCCGCTGACCTCGTCGATGCACTGCTGGACATTGCCGTAGTTCACACCCGGGGACGGCAGCGTGGCACCGGCCCGGTACAGGATCACTATGGCCAGCGTGAAGAGGATCTTCCGCCGCAGGTCGGCCGTCCGCAGCGACGAGATGAAAGCCGAGAGCACTCTTCCTCCTGGGCAGCCGCAGCAAGGTCGCGACGTGCCGATGGGGCTGGCCTGGCCAGCGTTGGCGGTAATCCTTCGTCAGCGCGCGCACCGCACGCTCGAACAGTCTACGAGACTAACAGTTACCCCAGGCTGGCCGGGAATCGTCCCGGCGACGACCGGCAAAATCCGCCGAGCCCAAACGGGAGATGATTATACTGACTAACCAAACCGCCCGCCGAGCGTCGCGAGGGTCCCGATGACAACCATCCGTGCCGAAGGCGATTCCTGGGATCTGGCCTCCAGCGTAGGAATCACGGCCACCATGGTGGCCGCCGCCCGCGCCATGGCCAGCCGACCCGACCGCGGGTTGATCGACGACCGGTTCGCCGAGCCCCTGGTCCGGGCGGTGGGCATCGGGTTCTTCGTCGACATGCTCGACGGCCGGGTGGACAATTCGGCGTTCGGGGACGCCGGCGCCGACCGCGCCGAGGCGATGATCGCCGGAATGGCGATGCGCACCAGGTTCTTCGACGAGTATTTCGTGCACTCGACGGCGTCGGGCATCCGGCAGGCGGTGATCCTGGCCTCGGGGCTGGACTCCCGGGCCTACCGACTCCGATGGGCGCCGGACACCGTCGTCTACGAGATCGACCAGCCGGCCGTCGTCGCATTCAAAACCGCCACCCTGGCCGATCTGGGCGCCGAACCCACCGCCACCCGCCGCACGGTCGGCGTCGATCTGCGCGGCGACTGGCCCGCAGCGCTGAAGGCGGCAGGATTCGACCCGGCCGAACCGACCGCCTGGCTCGCCGAGGGCCTGCTGATCTACCTTCCGCCCGACGCCCAGGACCGGCTGATCGACACGATCACCGACCTGAGCGCCGCCGGCAGCGCGATCGCCACCGAATACGTGCCGGGCATTTTCGATTTCGACGCCGAGCGGGCCCGGGAAATGTCGGCGAACCTGCGCGACCGCGGCCTGAATCTCGACATGCCCGCTCTGATCTACCCGGGACCGCGCAGCAACGTCATGGACTACCTGCGCGGCGCCGGCTGGGAGGTCACCGGCGTGGGTGGCGACGAACTGTTGACCCGTGCCGGATTACAGCCACCGGATCGCAGCGACTATGACCCACTGGGTGAGATCACCTACGTCAGCGCCACCCGCTAGAACCGCTAGAACCGCCAGTCCCCCAGCCACAGTGCCGTGGTGCCGGTCATGGCGCGCTCCCCACGCTCGATCAGCCCGGTGACCGCCGAGCCGAGAAGCCCGGCCGTGGCGTCCGACAGGGACGCCGCCGGCTGCGATGAAGCCTTGGGGCGCAGGTAATCCCGCACCGAGGCGCCGGGGAAGGCGGCCAGCGTGACTTTGGTGTCGGCGTCCAGACCGGCCAACACCTTGGCACGGCGCACCGCGGTGCGCAGTCCGCCCAACTCGTCGACCAGACCCCGTTCCAGGGCATCGGCACCGGTCCAGATCCGGCCGCGGGCCACCGCGTCGACCTCGTCGACCGACATGCCCCGCGCCTCGGCGACCCGGCGCACGAAATCGCCGTAGAACAGGTCGGCTTCGGCCTCCACCATGGCCTGCTGATCGTCGGTGAACGGCGCATTCACCGACCAGGCATCGGCGTTGACGTTGGTGCGCACCGAATCCGAGCCGACACCGAGCCGGTCCTTCAGTTCGCGGGCAACGAGTTTCCCGGTCACCACCCCGATCGACCCGGTGACGGTGCCCGGGTTGGCCACGATCGTGTCGGCCGCCATCGCAATGTAGTAGCCGCCGGACGCCGCGACCCCGCCCATCGAGGCGACCACCGGCTTGCCCTTCGCGCGCACCCGGTGCACCTCGCGCCAGATCGTCTCCGAACCGGTGACCGCACCCCCGGGGCTGTCGACGCGCACGACCACCGCCTTGACCGCGTCGTCGGCGGCCGCCTCGCGCAGTGCCGCGGCGATGGTGTCCGCCCCGGCGCTGCCCTTGGAGAGCGGGAACGCCGGCGGTCCGCCGCGGCCGCTGACGATCGGGCCGGCGGCCGTCACCACCGCGACGGTGGGCTTGTCTTTGCGGCCCGGAATCGACGGGCCGCCGGCTCGGGTCTGCGCGTAGCGGGACAGGAACAGCCGGGGCGGCGCATCGTCGGAATCGGGATCGTCGAGGTCATCGGACCCGGCCATGGTGGCGATCCTCAGGTAGGCCTCGTCGCGAAATCCGATGCGATCCAACAGCTTCGATTCCACCGCGTCGTCGCGCAGCAACGGGGCCCGGTCGGCCAGCGCGTTCAGCGCGGCGGTATCCAGACCACGAGCCTCGGCGATTCCCTGCCACACCTGGGTGTGCAGGCTTTCGATCAGCCGCCCGTCGGCTTCTCGGTGGGCTTCGGTGTAGCGGTCCTGGGTGAACAGATTGGCCGCCGACTTGTACTCGCCGCGCGCCACGAACTGGGCTTGGACTCCGGCCTTGTCGAGGGCGTCGCGCAGAAACAGTGCGTTGGTGGCAAAGCCGATCAGGCCGACCGTGCCCGAGGGCTGCATCCACACCTCTCCGAATGCCGAAGCCAGGTAATAGGACAACGTGCCGGGGTAGGTCTCGGCCCACGCGAGTGAGGGCTTGGCCTTGGTGAAGGCGACGACCGCCTCCCGCAGTTCCTGAACGGCGGCCGGTGCCGCGGCCGAAAGCTGCACCCGGGCGATCATCCCGGCCACCCGGTCGTCCTCGGCGCCGCGGTGGATGGCGGCGACGGCGTCGCGCAGGGTCATCGGCCGGCCCGCGCCGGTGATGAACCGCATCGGGTCGAATCCGGCGGTCTCCGGCGGTGCAGACTGCAGGTTCAGTTCCAGGATGCAGCCGTCGGGCACGCCGTTGTGGCGGGCGGTGTCCACGCGGCGGACACCGGTTTTGATGAGGCCGCGCAGGTCGTCAGGAACTCCGGGGAGAAACGAGCGCATGTCACGAGGTTACGTAGGTGCCGCGAGCAGACGCAAAA
>CAZRFC010000457.1:0-3394 GCA_964598975.1 uncultured Mycobacterium sp.
CTGGCCGGTGCCGCCGCGGGCGGTGATCGCATCGCCCATCTCGTCGGCCCGGCGCAGCGCGACAGTCACCCCGGCGGCCAGCAGATCGATCAGATCAGCCAGCCGGCCGCGCCGCCGGGCCCGCCCGTCGGGCAGGACCGCCCGCGGCCGCAACCGTCGGGCCGCGTAGAGCAACCGGAACTCGTCGAGCAGCATCGGGAACGCCCGCAGTGCCAGAGCCAGTGCCACCGCCCAGTCGTCGACCGGAACCCGAAACCACTTCAACGGCCGGCCCAGGGTCGCGATCGCCGGCGCCACATCGGCGACGTTGGTGGTCCAGGAGATCATCGCCCCCAAGGCCAGCAGCACGATCGACAGCGCCGTGAAACGCAGGAACTTCAGCAGCCCACCGGCGGCAAAGTCGTGGGACCACAGCTGCACCACCGGGTCCCCGCCGCCCATCGCAGCGGTGAGCATGCCGAACAGCAGCAGCAGCCACAGCCACCGGGGAATCGTGGGGATCGTCCCACGTGGGATGCGGGCCAGCCGGATCGCGACCACGACGAGCACCGTCATCAGTCCGATGGCGATCCAGCCGGGGTAGAACGACAGCAGCAGCGAGACCGCGAAGACCACGATGAGTTTGGTTCCGGCCCAAAGCTCGTGGATCACCGACGTCCCGGGCACCGGGCGCAGCAGCACCACGGCGCGACGCTGACGACTCACCGCATGCCCCCCACCGGCGCGAGCACACCGCGATCCAGATGTAGGGTCCGCGGGCACAACTCCTGCAGGCCGGCGAAGTCGTGCGAGATGACGATGACGGTCAAACCGGTGTTAAGCCGCAGATCGGTCAGCAACCGAAGCAGACCGCGCTGGCTGGCGGCATCTAGACCGGCCAAGGGCTCGTCGAGAATCAACGCCCGCGGCCAGCGGGCCAACAGCCCGGCGATCACCACACGGCGCATCTGCCCGCCACTGAGCTGGTCGACCCGACGCTGCGCCAACGATCCGTCGAGCCCCACGGTGGCCAGCGCGGAGACCACCCGACCGGTGTCGTACGGGGAGAAGCCCGCCGCCGAGGCCACTTCAAGATCCACCCGGCTGCGCAGTAGTTGCAGCCGAGCCGCCTGGAACGCGATCGCAACGTCACCAACGCACTCGTGGGCGGGCCGGCCGCCGACCAGACAGGAACCGGTGGTCGGTTCGGTCAGTCCGGCCATGATCCAGGCCAGCGTCGACTTACCGGAGCCGTTGCCCCCGTGGATGAGCAGGCCGTCGCCCTCGTTGACGGTGAAGCTGACATCCCGCAGCGCGGGCTTGGCCCACGGCGTCCCACTGCCGTACTCGTGGCCTACGCCGCTGAGCTGGAGTACCGGCTTGCCGCTGTGGGGTGCCGGAGTGACTGTGGCGGCGGGGGGGGCGGCGTGTTCGACCATCACCATGTTGTCCTGGGATTCGCTCAGATTCACTGTGCGGTCGGCGATCTCGGCCTCGCTGTTGTAGTGGGTGATCTGAACCAGGGCCATCTGATGGCGCCGGGTGAGGCCGGACAGCACATCGAGCAGCCCATCGCGGCCCTGTTGGTCGACCATGCTGGTGACCTCGTCGGCGATCAGCATCGAGGGCTGCCGGGCCAGTGCCGCGGCCACCGACAGGCGCTGCAACTCACCGCCGGAGAGCCCGCCGGTGTCGCGTTCCTCCATGCCGGTCAGGCCGACTTCGTCGAGAAGTCGCGCGACGTCGGTGGTGGTTCCCGGCGGCAGGCCCCACACCACGTCGTCGGCCACCCGGCTGCCCAGGACCTGGCTCTCCGGGTGCTGCATCACCACCGCGGTGCCGCCCAACTGCCCCAGCCCCACCGCGCCGGGGCGTTCGATGCTGCCCGAGGTGGGAGCCCGCCCGCAAAGCAGCAACATCAGGGTGGTCTTGCCCGAGCCGTTGGCTCCGGTCACCGCGACGTGCTCGCCGGCGTCCACCGACAGGGTCAGCGGACGCAGCGCGTCGTGGTCGGCACGCGGATAGCGGAACCGTGCGTCGGTGAGCCGGACCGGGACCGGCGCGACAGGGCCGCTCTCCGACGGGGGCTCGAGTTTGTGGACGTCGGGGATGCCGCGCAGCCGTTCGAGCACCCGGCCCAACGCCCACCAACCCACCAGCGACACCAACACGATGGTGAAGATCGAGTAACCCATGATCAGCACCGGCCAGTACTGGATCGCGGTGTGGAACATCGAACGGGTCTGCTCGGCGGACTGGCGGAACACCTCGCCGTACACGGGAAGGTCGGACATGAAGTTCAAGACGCCGTCGACGTTGGCACTCAGCGCATCCAGCACCAGGGTGCGCAGCCGGACCAGCACGGTGAGCACGCCGATGATCCATAGGCCGTTGAAGATCCCGGCGACGATCGACACCGCTACCACCGTCGGTGTGCCCCGTCCGCGGCGCTTGATGATGCCGGCGGCGCCACCCACGTAGGCACAGTTCAGGACCACCATGAAGCCGCTGATTCCGGCGATCAGGAAGGTGACGGTGGCCGCCGCGAAGGCCGCGGCGAGCAGCACGCGCAATCGGTAGCGGTAGCCCAGCAGGCCCATCGGAACCGCCACCAGCAAGGACACCCCACCGGCGAAGGGCACCACCACCGAGATGATTGCCAGCGCCGCGCTCAGTGCACCCATCACCGCGGCCTGCGCCATCTCGACCGGCGTCAGAGATTTGGCGGAAGGCCGTGACGTCGAACCCGCAGGTTGGTGCGCCGGCGCGTCAGGCCGGGTCGACGTCATTGCTTGATTCTGCCAGTCCGCTCGCGTACCGCGGTGCTGCGACCTGCCGACCGTGCGTGGCCGGCCGGCGTCACATCCACACAGTCGCCTTTTCGCTTTCCCTCGGTTGGGCCAGCGGATGCCGGCCTCCGAGCAGGTTGGCGGTGATGACGCTGCAGATGCGGTACATCGAGATGTCAAAGATGTTGTTGTTCATCGGCTCCTCGATGAAATGCCCGAGTCGTTCAGCGACGATGAACGTGGTCATCAGCAGCGTGCCTATCAGAACGCTGGCCGGGTGATGGCTGGCACCGTCGAGTCGGCTGAACGCCATGACCCCGAAGAACCACGCCAACGCCCGGATGAACAGGTCGTAGTGGATCGGCACCGGTTCGTTTCGGATGCGCTCAAGCCCGCTCTGCGCAGTCGCAGCACCCGTGTTCGCGGTCATCAGCAGTACCCGCGCCTGAGGATCGATGTGGCCGCCGGCGGCCAGTGCCGCGGTATCGGCCGCCTGCCGGTTGAGCAGTTCCTCGGCCGCAGCGTCGGCGGGGTCCTCCGGCGTCAGTTCCCGCACCCCGTCCACCGCCGGGATTCGGCGCAGTTCGGCCGCCAACTGCCAGCAGTAGCGGACCTGGCGGCGCAGC
>CAZRFC010000458.1:0-3366 GCA_964598975.1 uncultured Mycobacterium sp.
CCACCGAACCGGTCCTCAAGCTTCTCAAGATCACCGGCGACTGGCAGAAGTTCAAGGGTCTGCCGGGCGCCGAGGGCACGCTGAAGGTCAAGGAGCCCAAGCCCACCAAGCTCGAGCTGTTCAACGCCGCTCTGGCCAACCCTGACGGCGCCCCGACCGGTGAGGCCGTCCAGCTGAAGAAGAAAAAGGCCCCGGCGAAGAAGGCCGAGGCTGAGGCGCCCGAGGCTGACGCAGCTGCCGAGACCCCGGCTGACGAGCCGGCCGCCGAGTCCGCCCCTGAGGTCGAGGCTGCGGCGGAGACCGCCGAGCCGGCCGCAGAATGAGTTCGGTCGTCGTCGACGCCGTCGAGCACCTGGTGCGCGGGATCGTCGACAACCCCGATGACGTCCGCGTCGACATGGTGACCAACCGGCGCGGACGCACCGTCGAGGTGCACGTACACCCCGACGATCTCGGCAAGGTGATCGGCCGGGGTGGCCGCACGGCTACTGCGCTGCGGACCCTGGTGGCCGGCATCGGCGGCCGGGGTATCCGCGTCGACGTGGTGGACACCGACCAGTAGCTCCACCGGGGCGGGAGCGGCAGCAACTCGGGATCGGAATAAGCGCATGGAGCTCGTAGCCGGACGGGTGGTCAAAGCCCACGGCATCACCGGCGAGCTTGTGGTCGACGTCCGTACCGACGATCCCTACGAGCGCTTCGCCGCCGGTAATCGCTTGCGGCTCAAAGCTTCCCGCGGGCAAGGTGCGGTCCGTGAGGTGCGGGTGGACTCCGCTCGTCCGCACGGCGCTCGATTGCTGGTTCGGCTGGCGGGGGTCAATGACCGCGACGCCGCCGAGGCTTTGCGCGGGCACCTGTTCGTCGTCGACTCAGGCGAGTTGCCGCCACTGGAAGACCCTGACGAGTTCTACGACCACGAACTCGAGGGGCTGGCCGTGCGCACCATCGGCGGTGACGAGGTCGGCATCGTCAACGAGGTGCTGCACACCGCTGCCGGCGAATTGTTGTCGCTGCGCACCCCCGCCGGGCGGGAGGTGCTGATTCCCTTCGTCAGCGCGATCGTTACGTCGGTGTCGCGTGCAACCGGTGTGATCGAGATCGACCCGCCTGAGGGACTGCTGGACCTGGAGTAGGAGTGCGCAGCGGTGCACATTGATGTCATCACGATCTTCCCGGATTATCTCGACCCGGTCCGGCAGTCGCTGCCGGGCAAGGCCATCGAGTCCGGCATCGTCGACTTCGCCGTCCATGACCTTCGCCGGTGGACTCACGACGTACACCACTCAGTCGACGATTCGCCCTACGGCGGCGGGCCCGGGATGGTGATGAAGGCGCCTGTCTGGGGTGCGGCTCTGGATGAAATTTGCACGCCCGAAACACTTTTGGTAATGCCGACACCGGCAGGGCGACTGTTCGGCCAGGCCGACGCCCAGCGCTGGACTACCGAGCGGCATCTGGTGTTCGCCTGTGGTCGCTACGAGGGCATCGATCAGCGCGTCGCTCAGGACGCGGCCGGCAGGATGCGAGTCGAGGAAGTCTCCATCGGGGACTACGTCCTGGCCGGGGGAGAGGCGGCGGCGCTGGTCATGATCGAAGCGGTAGTGCGACTGTTGCCCGAGGTGCTCGGCAATCCACTTTCACACCAGGATGATTCGCATTCCGATGGTCTGCTGGAAGGCCCCAGCTACACCAGGCCCTCGGAATGGCGTGGCCTGCGGGTTCCGGAGATCCTGCTGTCCGGGGACCACGCGAAGATAGCGGACTGGCGGCGTGAGCAGGCGCTGGAACGGACGCGGCAGCGGCGGCCGGATCTACTGCGCTGACGGGTCAGATCCGCCCACCAGGGAACATCGTCTTCAACGTCTGGGTCATCGTGTTGCGCGCAGTGGCTTCGTCCGCCGGTTGCATCGAGGCCAGTGCGATCACGTAGCGCTGGTCGGGTCCGACCACCCCGGTCGACAGATGCACCTGATTGTCGGGGCCCCAGCAGCACATCCAACCCTGCTTTACCGCAACCTTCTCGGCGAACAGGCCATCTGGGATGCCGAATCGCTGCGGATAACCGTCGGCGCCTACCGGGGTCGAAGCGGCCAGGTCGGCCAGCATCACACCGGCCTGCTGAACCGGCAGGCCGCCGGTGCCGTCGAGCAGCATGTCGTAATAGCGCACCAGGTCCGCTGTGGTGCTCATGGTGTTCCACCAGTTGCCGTCGTAGGGGGCGGTGGTACCGGACAGCTTGTAACGGGCTACGACCCGGTTGATGATCGCGTTGCCCCCGCCGCGGTCCCAGAAGTCGTTGGCCGGGAAGTCGTCGGAGGACCGGAGCATGACGTCCAGCGAGCGCCGATCCTGCACGCTGAGCTTCACTTTCCGCCGGGCCGCCTCGGTGAGTAGGTCATCGGCGATAAATAGCTTGGCAACCGAGGCGACCGGAAACGGTGCCCGATCCCCACTGGCGATCAATTCGCCAGTGCTGCGGTCCAGAACGGTGAGGCTGATGTCCGCGCCGCGCTTTTTCGCCTCGGCGGTCGCCCGTTTTGCCAGCCACGCCAGTTCCAGGTTCCGCTCGGAGAGTACGAGCGGAGGCGGGGCCACGGGCTGCGTCGGGGGCAGGGCGTTGGGCTTAGCTTTCGGTGCCGCCTTCGGCGGAGCTTTCGGTGGGGCCTTCGGCGGGGCTTTCGGCGGGGCTTTCGGCGGGGCTTTCGGCGGGGTCTTGGGTGAAGCCTTCGGCGGCGTCTTCGGCGGGACCGGGGGGAGCGCCGTCGGGGCGGGTCCTGCGGCCAGCAGGGTGACCCGTTCCGGGGGAGCACCGGAGTCGCTGCCCGAACCGATGGAAACCTGGGTGGAGGATGCGCCGAGCGTGATCGTCGCAATTGCCGCCGAGCCCCAGGTGAGCAGCACCGACGTTCGACGTCGCATGACCCTCTCCTCGGCTCGGCGTGGTGCCTCATCGGCACCCACAACTGGGGTTTACCCCCCGTCTGACCCTGGAATTCAACAGGGTAGCCGTCCTCTTTCTACACCTCATAATTCCGCTGTCACGGCATGTTGGGGGGCTGGCGGGTCGGACGATTTCGCCCCTCGCGGCCCATCTGGCACAATTGAGCAGTTGCCCGCGCGGGCCGGTGTTCGCATCGCCTGCTGCGACAGACATCCGACCAACGCACTCGGCGACGTCAGGCGCATGCGCCAAGGCAGCCGCCAAGAGCCCGACCGCAAGGAATCATCAGGAGATGAACACTCTCGACTTCGTCGACCAGGCCTCGCTGCGCGACGACATCCCTGCCTTCGGACCGGGTGACACCGTCAACGTCCACGTGAAGGTCATCGAGGGCAACAAGCAGCGTGTCCAGGTCTTCAAGGGCG
>CAZRFC010000459.1:0-3330 GCA_964598975.1 uncultured Mycobacterium sp.
AGTCCGGCAGCCCGCGCCAGGCCGCAAGCCAGATCAAGACGGCGCCGAGCAGTACCCCGGCGCCGGCGGCCAGCGCCGGCCGGTCCGGTCGCGATCCCTGGTTGCCTACCGTCCCCGGGCGTCGCGCCAGCAAAACCCGGTAGCCCAGAAGCGGCAGTATGACGGCGGCAAGCGCGGCGGCGGCGGTGAGTGCGTCCCAGCGGAATCCGAGAGCTCCCATCGGGACGATGGCGAGTCCGACGACGCCGAAAGTCAGAGCCGGGCCGACGGCGACGGCCAGCGGCCAGCGCAGGCCCCCGATTCGGGCGACCAGAGCGCCGGGGGCGGTCAGAAACACAACCGCGACAAGCACTCCGAGCCCGAAGTTCACTGCCCTAGTATGGTGACGAGGCCTGGATCGCCGTCGGGCGGGTTGTACGGCTTTCTCCCGGCTACCGCAGTTCGCGGACGGCTAGAAGGTGGTGCGATGGCATACGACGTCGCCCGCGTGCGCGGTCTGCACTCCGAGCTCGGCGACGGCTGGACGCGATTCGACGCCCCCGCCGCCATGCTGGTTCCGGAAACCGTCGCTTCGGCGGTGTCGACCGCCTTTCGCAGCACCGCGGCTAACACCGCGAGCCCGCATCCGGCCGCCCAGCGAAGCGTGGGTCTGCTCGCCGCCGCCCGCCGCGCGGTCGCCGATCTGCTCAACGGCGACCCGGCCGGCGTCGTGCTCGGACCCGACCGTGCCGCGTTGCTGGCCTCGCTGGCCGATGCGGCCTCGACGCGTGCCGGGTTGGGCAGTGAGTTGGTGGTCAGCCGACTCGACGACGAGGCCAACATCGCGCCCTGGCTGCGCGCCGCGGACCGGTACGGCGCGCGAGTCAAGTGGGCCGAGGTCGACATCGAGACCGGCGAGATGCCGGTGTGGCAGTGGGGAGACCTGCTGACCGGCGACACCCGACTGGTGTCCATCCCGTCCGCCTCCGCCATCTTGGGGAGCGTCGTCGACGTCGGCGCTGTCACCAAGCAGGTCCACGACAGCGGCGGTCTGGTGGTGGTGGATCATTCCGCCGCAGCGCCCTACCGCCTGCTGGATATCAACGACGTCGAGGCCGACGTGGTGGCAGTCAACGCCGCAGCCTGGGGCGGACCTCCCATCGGCGCACTGGTGTTCCGCAACCCGATGCTGATCGACACCTTCGCGTCGGTGTCACCCGACCCGTACGCGGCAGGACCGGCCCGGCTGGAACTCGGCCTGCACCAGTACGGCCTGCTGGCGGGACTGGTGTCGAGTGTGGAGTACCTGGCCGCGCTGGACGAGGATGCCCAGGGCAGCAGGCGTGAACGGCTCACGCAGTCAATGGAATCCGCGCAGGAATACCTGGGCGGACTGTTCGAATATCTGATGGCGGCGTTGTCGTCGCTTCCGCTTGTCGCGGTGATCGGCGACCCGCCGGAACGGCTGCCGGTGGTGAGCATCGCGGTCAGCGGTGTACCGGCAGAACAGGTGGTGCAACGACTTGCCGACAACGCGATCCTGGCGGTCGGCAACCCCACCTCGCGAGTGCTCGACATGATCGGCGTCGAGGAGATCGGCGGTGCACTGACCCTTGGCCTCGCGCACTACTCCACCATGGCCGAGGTCGATCACCTGGTGCGGACGCTGGCCTCACTCGGTTAGCGCCGTCAGATCGTCAGCAGTACCTTGCCGGACGTCTCGCCTGCCGCCAGGGCCCGGTGCGCCTCGGCGGCCTGCTCGATCGGGAATCGGGCGCCGATCACCGGTCGCACCGTCCCCGCGGCGATCATCGGCCAGACCGAGGCGACCACCTGCTCGACGATCGGCCCCTTGCCGTGCGGTCCGTCGACCGGTCGGCCGCGCAGGGCGGTGCCGAGGAGGGACAGTCTTTTACCGATCAGGGCGGCGATGTTCAACTCCGCTTTGACCCCGCCCTGCATGCCGATGATCACCAGGCGGCCGTCGAAGGCCAGGGCCGCCAGATTGCGGTCCAGGTAGGACGCCCCCATCAGATCCAGGATCACGTCGGCGCCCCGGCCACCGGTCTCGGCGTGAACGCGTTCGACGAAGTCCTCGTCGCGATAGGAGATCAGGACGTCGGCGCCCAGGTCCCCGCACAGTCCCAGCTTGGCGTCCGACCCTGCCGTGACCGCGACCCGGGCGCCCAACGCCTTGGCGATCTGGATGGCGTGGGTTCCGATTCCGCTGGCCCCGCCGTGCAGCAGCACGAACTCACCCGGGCGCAATCGGGCGGCTATCGCAAGGTTCGACCAAACCGTGCAGGCGGCTTCGGGCAGCCCGGCGGCGTCTTCCAGACTCACCCCGGCGGGCACCGGCATAACCTGTGCGGCCGGGACCGAGACGTACTCGGCGTAGCCGCCACCCGAGAGCAGTGCACAAACCTGCTGTCCCACAACGAAGTTCGTGACTCCCGGGCCCAGGGCATCGATGACACCGGACACCTCCAGGCCGAGGACCTCACTTGCCCCCGGCGGGGGCGGGTACTTGCCGGCGGCCTGCAGAAGGTCCGCTCGATTCACCCCTGCCGCCCGGACCCGGATCACCACATCGCCGTCGCCGGCGACAACGTCGTCCGTATCGCGCCACAGCAAACGCCCGGAGTCGATCAGGATGGCCCGCATGCTGCTGACGTTACCCTCGCGAAAAAATAACAGGCTAAGGGACTTTATCCTCTACCATGACCCCCATGGGTGGGACCGTCGGGGGACGCACTGCAAGCGCCATGCCTGGATTGGACATTGCCGAGCAGCGGGCCTGGGAGAACTTTCTGGACGCGGCACTGCGGGTGTACGGGTCGCTGAACAGGACGCTGTCCGACGAGTTCGGGCTCACCCTGGTCGACGTGCGGTTGCTCGACATTCTGCGTCGCTCCGAAACCGGGTCGGCTCGGATGGGCGATCTGGCCGAGCAGTTGCTGTCGCTGCCGAGTCGGGTGACCCGCCAGATCCGGCGACTCGAGCAAGCCGGTCTGGTTCGACGCGAAGCCAGCCCGGACGACGGCCGCGGCGTTCTGGCCAGCATCACCGACCGCGGTCGGGACCTGGTGTCCGGGGCGCTCGCGTCCTACTCCGAGGCGGTGCGGCAGCGGTTCCTGGCGCCCCTGACCCGTCAGCAGATGACGGCCATGGGGGAGAACTGCCGCCGGATCAGCGAGGCGCTGAAGACCAAGAGCCCGGACGGCAGGAGCCCGAACGGTAGGAGCCCGAACGGCAAGGTCGCCCGGGCCTGAATTCGTCGCGCGCTACGCTTTCCAGCGGTGGCGTGGCAGAGCGGCCTAATGCACTCGCCTTGAAAGCGAGAGACGGCTA
>CAZRFC010000460.1:0-3313 GCA_964598975.1 uncultured Mycobacterium sp.
CCCGCAGTTGGCCCGCCTCGTAGGGTTTGATCACCACCATCCGGGCCTCTGGGACGTTGATGCTGGTCATTTGCGTGATCGGCGTCGGGGTGCCGTAGTAGTCGACGACAACCCGCGAGAACATACCGGGATTGGCACGCCCGGTGCGGATGGACGACAGGTCGTCGCGGGCGACCGCGACAGCCTTTTCCATCTTCTCCTCAGCGTCCAAGAGCGCCTCGTCAATCATTCCGCCGTTCCTCCATTGTTGCGGTCACGTGGTGAGCTGCTCTCATGTGGTGACCAACGTTCCGATCTTCTCACCAGCGACCGCTCGGGCGATATTGCCATCTGTCAGCAGATTGAAGACCAGAATCGGCATTCCGTTGTCCATGCACAGGCTGAACGCCGTGGCATCGGCCACCCGCAATTCCCGGTCGATGACCTCCCGGTGGGTGATCTCGGTGAGCAGTTCGGCCGCCGGATTGCGGCGCGGGTCGTCGGTGAAAACTCCGTCGACGGCCTTGGCCATCAGCACCACCTCGGCACCGATCTCCAGCGCCCGTTGGGCGGCAGTGGTGTCGGTGGAGAAGTACGGCAGCCCCATGCCGGCGCCGAAGATGACGACCCGGCCCTTCTCGAGATGGCGGCGTGCCCGCAACGGAATGTAGGGCTCGGCGACCTGTCCCATCGTGATTGCGGTCTGAACCCGGGTGACGATGCCTTCCTTTTCCAGGAAGTCCTGCAGCGCCAGGCTGTTCATGACGGTGCCCAGCATGCCCATGTAGTCCGATCGGGTGCGTTCCATCCCGCGCTGCTGCAACTGCGCGCCTCGGAAGAAGTTGCCGCCGCCGATCACTACGGCGACCTGAACGCCGCTGCGCACGACTTCGGCGATCTGCCGGGCGACCTGGGCCACCACGTCGGGGTCTAGGCCGACGGAGCCGCCGCCGAACATCTCCCCGCCGAGTTTGAGCAGAACACGCGAATATTTGGGCCGAATCACCATGCCGTCGGTGCTCGTCGGCTCGACCATCGGGCTCCTCACGATTTCAACGCTGCAGGCAGGCCGGCGGACGCATGCTGGTCGCGACGGCACCATCATCCTGCCTCATCGCCAACACGAGGTAACGACACGGACCCAATCGGCCGCAAAACCATAATTCGGTTTAGAAATCGCTCACAACGGGGTTGACTACTTAGTAGGGGCTAACACGAGAGGCGAGGACAGGTGCCACTGCAGGCAAGAGCCGAGGCGACACGTCGGCGCATTCTGGATTCCGCCATCGACTTGTTCGATGACTTGGGCTACGGCGAAACAGGTCTCGCCGATGTCCTCCAAAGAGCCGGTGTGAGTAAGGGCGCGTTCTACTACCACTTCGACTCCAAAGAAGCCGTCGCCACCGCGATCATCGAGGACTACCGCCGCCGTAACGCCGAAGTGGTCCGCGAGCGAAGCGATTTCTCCACGCCACTGCTGGACCAGATCGTGGTCGCCACGTTCACCTCCGCCGCACTGCTCGAGGAGGAGAAGTCCGCCCGTATCGCCAACCAACTTCTGCAGGCGCAGGGGCAGATCAGCGGCGCCGGCAGCCAGATTTACGCCGCCTGGACAACGGATTTCATCTCCTCCCTGACCAAGGGTCTCGAGGCGGTCGGCATGCGGGACGGGATCAATGCCGCAGAGATCGCCGAAGCAGCCTGGGTCGGCGTGTTGGGCTGCCACCTGCTGTCATCTGCACTTGGCGACGACCCGTATTCACGGCTGGCCCGGGCCTGGCGGTCCTTGATGCTGGCGACGCTGCCGGAGCAGATCGTCGGCGGATACCTCAGACTGCTCGACGACTGCGCGACGAGGTACGAGCGCGTCGGCTAGGGCTGCGGGTCGCCGTCGTTGCGAATCCGCGGCCACGGCTTGGCCGCTTCCAGTTCGTATGCCAGTTCGAGCAGTCGCCGTTCCTGGCCGGTCGGCGCGCTGAACATCATGCCGATCGGCATCCCGGACGCGGACTGCGCCATCGGTAGCGAGATGGCCGGTTCCCCGGTGGCGTTCTGCAGTGGCGTGAACGCGACCCACTCGACCAGTCGGTCGATGATCTGCTGGTAGTCCGTCGTCGGATCGAGGTGACCGATCATCGGTGTCTCGTCGGCCAGCGTCGGCGTCAGCAGAACGTCGTAGTCCTGGTAGAACCGCGCGGTCACTTTCCGGAGCCGGCTCAACCTGCTGATCGCAAGTGGCAGGCGGTGCAGGTTGCGGGTGGCATGACGGTCCAGCCCGAGAGTCAGTTTGTCCAGCCTCGTGCGATCGAAGCTGGGGCCGAACGTGCGCCGTCCGGTCCGCACCAGGGTCATCGCCAGGGACGCCCAGTAGAGCAGGAAGTCGTCGGCGAACGACTCCGGGACGGGATTCCCGTCCAGGTAGTCGACGCGGTGCCCCAGCGTCTCCAGCAGTGCCGCGGTATTGAGGGTGCTGTCCCGAATCGCCGGACCAGAGTCGCGGTTCACCGATCGGGTGACCACCGCGATCCGCAACCGATCCCGACCAGGCCCCGTCACCGAGCCGATCGGCGTCAACGACCGGTTGCGCCAGATCCGCTCGGCCTCCCGGTAGAAGGCAGCGGTGTCGCGCACCGACCGGGTCAGCACCCCGTCGTTGACCAGGCGGACCGGCATCTGTCGGGACATCTTGTCCAGGGGCAGCCGCCCGCGAGACGGTTTGAGCCCGACCAGACCGTTGCAGGCGGCCGGGATACGGATCGATCCACCGCCGTCGTTGGCGTGCGCGATGGGCACCACCCCGGCGGCCACGAACGCCCCGGACCCGGATGACGAGGCCCCGGCGGTGTAGTCGGTGTCCCAGGGGTTGCGAACCGCACCGATGCGGGGGTGTTCGGCCGAAGCGCTGAAGCCGAACTCCGACAGTTGGGTCTTGCCCAGCGGAATCAGGCCGGTATCGAGAAAGAACCTGGCGAAGTCGCCGTGGCCAGACTGGGGACGCGGCGCCCAGGCGTCGGTGCCCTGCATCGTAGGCATGCCCTCGACGTCCACATTGTCCTTGAAGAACGTCGGCACGCCGTCGAAGTAGCCACCATGCGGCACGGTCAGCGCCTCGGCGCGGGCACGGTCGAACGTTTCGTGCGCCAAACCATTGAGGACGGGGTTGACCTTCTCGGTGCGGGCGATGGCCGCCGCCACCAACTCGGCCGCGGACACGCGGCCGGTTCGCATGGCGTCGACCATCGCCACCGCGTCGAGATCGCCGAGTGCGTCGTCACCGAAGGCGTTGACGTGGCGCATGGTCACCCCCTGCCCGGGCCGGGCGGCTCAGGCCTGG
>CAZRFC010000461.1:0-3312 GCA_964598975.1 uncultured Mycobacterium sp.
TGCCGTAACGCTTCTCGAAGCGGGCCACCCGGCCGCCGCTGTCGAGGATCTTCTGCTTGCCGGTGTAGAACGGGTGGCACTGCGAGCACACCTCGACCACGATGTGGCCGCTCTCCTTGGTGCTGCGAGTGGTGAAGCTGTTACCGCAGCCGCAGACCACGGTGGTCTCGACGTAGGCGGGGTGGATGCCGGTTTTCATAAGTTCCTCTTCTGGTCTGGTCGCCGGGTCGCCGACAGTTTCCTGGGACGTGAACCGGTACCTGAGGTGGTCGGCGACCATTATGCCAGTTTGGTCGCCACCTGCCTAAACGGGTTCAGCGAGGGTGGTATTCCCCGTCCCTGTTCCGCTCCCAGGTCGCGCCGGCGGGCACGTCGAGCGCCCAGGCCATCAGTTGGCGCTTGATGATCTTGTTGGTGGCGGTGACAGGCAGGTCCTGGGCAATCCAGACGTGACGGGGCCAGGCCTTCGGTGACAGATCCGACTGCGATTGCAGGAACGCCGCGAACTCGCCCGGGCTCAGCCCGGCACCCTCCCGCAGCACCAGGGCCACCATCACGGCGTCGCCGACCCGGTCGTCGGGAACCGCATAGACCGCCACCCGGCTGACCTGCTCCAGCCGTTGCAGGATCCGCTCGATCGGCGCGCAGGCGAGGTTCTCGCCGTCGACCCGCAGCCATTCCCCGGTGCGCCCGGCGAAGTAGATCCAGCCGTCGGCGTCGCGGTAGCCCAAGTCACCGGACCAGTACATGCCGTGCCGCAACCGCTCGGCGGTGGCCTGCGCGTCGTTGTAGTAGCCGCTGAACAGCCCGGCGCCGGTCGTGTTGACGATCTCGCCGATCGCCTCTTCCGCGTTAAGCAGCATTCCGGCGGCGTCGAAACGGGCCGGCGGGCACTCCGTTCGGGTCTCCGGGTCGTAGATCGCCACCCCCGGAAAGCCGCGGCCCACCGACCCCGATGGGCACTCACCGTCACGGGTGATGATCACCGCGCCTTCAGTGGAGCCGAAGCCGTCCCACACCGTGCAGCCGAACCTGCGTCCGAATTCGGCGACGTCACGCTCATTGGCCTCGTTGCCGAACGCCACCCGCAGCGGATTGTCCGCATCATCGGGCTGTTCGGGGGTCGCCAGAACGTAGGCCAGCGGCTTGCCCACGTAGTTCAGGTACGTCACGCCGTAGCGGCGAAGATCGGCGAGCAGACCCGACGCCGAGAAGGACGCCGGGACCATGGCCGCGCCACTGGACACCGCGACCGCCCAGCCCGCCAGTAGGGCATTCGAGTGAAACAACGGCATCGACATGTAGCACACGTCAGATTCTGTGATCGAAAAGCGTTGCACCAGAGAGGTTCCCGAGAACGGGATCATCATGTGTGCCACCTGCACCGCTTTGGGTTCACCGCTGGTGCCGGAGGTGAAGATCAGCATGAACGTATCGGTCGGGGCGACCTCCCGGTGCGGGCGCAGCTCGCCGGCCGCGGCCAGCAGGCCACTCCACTCCGCTGAGTCGACATCGAATACCCGAACGTCAGGCAGTTCGACCACGTCCAGCAGTCCGCGGTGCGCGGTATCGGTGAGCAGGATCTGGCAGTCGGCACGGGAGATATCCCCGGCCAGGGCGGCGCCGCGGCGAGTGTTGTTGATACCGGCCAGCACATAGCCGCCAAGCCCGGCCGCCGCCATCGCGGTGAGCATCTGCGGGCTGTTCTCCAGCAGGGTTCCGACATGCAGTGGACGCTCCGGATCTGCCATCGAAATAAGCAGGGCCGCTTGGCGTTCGGCCTCGGCGAGGTGCTGCTGCCATGACCAGACCCGCTCACCGAACTTCACCGCAGCCGCGGTATCCCCGCGGCGCTCCCGGAGCAACTGCTGGGCGGTGGCGGCCATCTCAGGGCTGGGCCCGCCCGGCGAGGATCATCACGATGTCGCGGATCGGGGCACGCACCTCGCGGCCCTCCCCCACTGCGAAGTCTGCATCGGTCGCGACCAGGCGCATGCCGTCGATTTGCCGCACCGCGTTGATCGGAAACTTCATGCGGCCCAGCCGTTTTGCCGCTTCCACGGCCGCATCGGCCGGCATCGGCAGGTCGATGCCCAGCGGTAACGTCATATCCTGACCGTGCACCAGCAGTTCGATCATCGGCTGTTGCACGCTGGTTCCGGGAACCTTCCTGCGGGCGCCGACCATGCCCCGCAACGCAGCGGCGATCTCTGATTGCGAACGGGAGTCCTCGATGCCAAGCCGGCGGATCATCGGGTCGAACCGGAACCCGGACTTGGCGGCTTCGACGATTGCACGCAGCGGCGCCATGTGCGAGTGCGTCAGATGGGCCGCGACATCGCGCACCCGCCAGCCGTCACACAGCGACGGGGCCATCCACTGATCTGTCTCGAAGGTGTCGATCAGGTCGGCGAGGCCGCGGCGCTGAGCGTCGACGGATGCCCAGATCTCATCGACGTTCATCGGACCTCCCACATTTCGGCGCGCAAATCTGCGCCCAGGGCGGATTAGCGCGCCAGAATCGCGAGTCGGCGTCAGTCGACGTCGGCCATACCCGGGGCGGTCTTGGACACCTGCACCAGGAACTCGTAGTTGTTCTTGGTCTTTCGCAGCTGGCTCATCAGCAGGTCGATGGCCTGATGGCTGTCAAGGCCGGAGAGCACCCGGCGCAGCTTGTGCACGATCGCGAACTCGTCCGGGGAGAGCAGCAGCTCGTCCTTGCGGGTGCCGGACGGGTTGACGTCCACGGCCGGGAACACCCGGCGCTCGGCGATCTTGCGGTCGAGCTTGAGTTCGGCGTTGCCGGTGCCCTTGAACTCCTCGAAGATCACCGTGTCACCGGTGGAACCGGTCTCGACCATGGCGGTGGCGATGATGGTCAGCGAGCCGCCGTGCTCGATGTTGCGGGCGGCGCCGAGAAACCGCTTGGGCGGGTAGAGCGCGGTCGAGTCCACGCCACCGGAGAGGATGCGCCCGGACGCCGGCGAGGCGTTGTTGTAGGCGCGGCCCAGCCGGGTGATCGAGTCGAGCAGCACGACGACGTCCTTGCCCTGCTCCACCAGCCGCTTGGCCCGCTCGATGGCCAACTCGGCGGCCTGGGTGTGGTCTGCCGGCGGCCGGTCGAAGGTCGAGTAGATGACCTCGCCCTTCACCGAGCGCTGCATGTCGGTGACCTCTTCGGGACGCTCGTCGACCAGCACGACCATCAGGTGGCACTCGGGATTGTTGCGGGTGATCGCGTTCGCGATGTCCTGCATGATCGTGGTCTTGCCGGCCTTGGGCGGGGAGACGATCAGCGCCCGCTGACCCTTG
>CAZRFC010000462.1:0-3310 GCA_964598975.1 uncultured Mycobacterium sp.
AGGTGGGCACGGTCGACGAATCGCCGTAGCGACTGCGGGTGGGCGGCGGCGTGGGTGTGCAGGTACGACGCGTGCACGCCGCCCTGGATGGCGCCTTCGGCGGTGTGTCGCATCAGCCAGGCCGGCTGGACGGCTCCGCTAAATTCCGCTGTGGTGCGGTGGAACTCGTGGCCGGTGACCCGCTGGCCGGCACAGTGCAAAGCCGAGTCGGCGCCGGCGACGGCATCGCGGTAGCCCAGGGTGAGCCGTGGGGTGAAGCGCGCCGACCCGGCCAGCGCCCCGCACATCGGGTGGCCGTCGAGGTCAGACATCAGGTACGTCAGGCCGCCGCACTCGGCATGCACGGGCGCGCGTGCGGCCAGTTCCCGGATCTGCTGGCGCAGTTCGATGTTGGCCGACAGCTGCTCGGCGTACTGCTCCGGGAACCCGCCAGGCAGCACCAGCGCCGCGGTGCCCGCGGGCAGGTGTTGACTCAGCGGATCGAAAGCGACCACCTCAGCGCCGGCAGCGCGCAGGAGTTCGTTGTACTCGGTGTAGCCGAAGGTGAAAGCCCGACCGGCCGCGATCGCAACCACCGGCTTCCCGGCGACCGGCTCCCCGACCGCCTCCTGGGCCGACCATGGCGGATCGGCCACCCGGGATGCGGCCGCCGCGCACACCGCAGCGATATCGACGTGGCGGGCCACCAGGTCGGTCATCGCCGCCACGGCCGCCCGGGCTTGTTCACCGTGCTCGGCGGCGGTCACCAGGCCGAGGTGGCGCGAGGGCACCGCCAGATCGTCATGGCGCGGCAGCGCACCGAGAACCGGCACCCCCACCGATTCGCAGGCCTGCCGGAGTACGTTCTCATGCCGCGTGGAGCCGACCCGGTTGAGGATGACACCACCGATCCGGACATCACGCTGAATTGTGGAAAACCCATGCAGTACAGCGGCAATCGTCTGGCTCTGTCCGCGGCCGTCGACCACCAGGACAACCGGTGCGCCCAACAGTTGGGCTACCTGACCGGTCGAGCCGCGGGCCGGGAGGCGGAAGTGATCCTCGATGCGGCCGTCGAAGAGGCCCATGACCCCCTCGACGACGGCGATGTCGGCACCCCGGCAGCCGTTGCGGAACAGCGGACCGATGAGGTCCTCGCCCACCAGGACCGGGTCAAGATTGCGTCCCGGCCGTTCGGCAGCGAGTCCGTGGTAGCCCGGGTCGATGAAATCAGGGCCGACTTTGAATGGCGCCACCCGGCGGCCGGCCTCCCGCAGCGCGCCGATGAGACCTGTTGCCACAGTGGTCTTTCCGCTCCCCGAGGACGGCGCGGCGATGACGACGGCCGGTGGGCTCACCGCGCTCACCACTCGATACCCCGCTGGCCTTTGCGCCCGGCGTCCATCGGGTGTTTCACCTTGACCATCTCGGTCACCAGGTCCGCGGCGTCCAGCAGAGACTGGGGGGCATCCCGGCCGGTGATCACCACGTGCTGGCGACCGGGCCGGGATTGGAGCACCTCGACGACGTCCCTCACCGCAACCCACCCCCACTTCAGTGGATAGGTGAACTCGTCGAGGACGTAGAAGTCGTGGCGCTGGTCGGCCAGCCTGCGGGCGATCTCGGCCCATCCGTCTGCCGCCGCGGCCGCGTGGTCGTCGTCGGAGCCCGGCTTGCGGGACCAGGACCATCCGACGCCCATCTTGTGCCACTCCACCGGCCCCCCGATGCCCTGTTCTGAGTGCAACCGGTCGAGGTGGGCGAAGGCCGACTCCTCACCGACCTTCCACTTGGCGCTCTTGACGAACTGGAATACCGCCACGCTCAGTCCGGCGTTCCACGCCCGCAGTGCCATTCCGAAAGCGGCGGTCGACTTTCCTTTCCCGTCACCGGTGTGGACCGCCAGAATTGGGGCCGAGCGTCTGGCCCTGGTGGTCAGGCCGTCCTCGGGGACGACCGTGGGCCGGCCCTGTGGCATGGCTAGGCCGCCCGGCGGACGGCCCGCGCCAGGCAGTCCGCGCGCAGGTGTTCAAGGCGCAGCGTCGGTGCCCGCAACCGGCCGGCGAGTTCGTTGGCCAAACCGAGCTTCACAAAGGAGGTTTCGCAGTCCACCACCACCGCTGCGACGTCCTCGGCGACCAGGCTGTCGGCGGCCAGGCGGCTGCGCCGCAGCGGGTCCGCCCCGCCGGTGGCGCGGCCGTCGGTCAGGATCACCACAAGCGGCCGGCGCGAGTCGTCGCGAGCGCGTTCACGCACCACGATGTCCCGGGCTGCCAGCAGGCCCTCGGCCAACGGGGTGGTGCCGCCGGTGTCCAGCCCGGCCAGCCGGCGGGCAGCGGTATGCGCAGAAGTTGTGGGAGGCAACACGATTCGGGCGCCGTCGCCGCGGAAGGTGATCACCGCCACCTTGTCGCGGCGCTGGTAGGCATCACGCAGCAACGACAGCGCCGCGCCGGTCACCGCGGCCATCCGGTCGCGGGCCGCCATCGATCCGGAGGCGTCCACGACGAAGATCACCAGATTGCCCTCGCGGCCGACTCGGACGGCCCGACGCAGATCGCCGGCATCCGGACGCAGCGGCCCGGGCGCGCTGCGACGCTCGGCGGCGGCGAGCAGGGTGGCGAACAGGTGCACGCCGTGGCCCTGTTCGCCGGGACCGGCGGCGCGCACTGCCGCGCCCGCGGAGTTGCGGGCCGTCGAGCGCCGGCCGGCATTGCCCTCCCCCACGCCGGGGACCGTCAACGCCCGGGTCCGAAAGCTCGGTGCGGGTGGCGCGGCCGGCCGGGTTGCACCGGGATTGGCTTGCGGAACAGGGTTTTCCGCCGACTCGTCGAGGGGCTGCCCACCACCGGGCGGGTCCGGGTCTTCATCGGGGCCGCTGTTTTCGGCCGCCGCGGACAAGGCCTGATCGAGCTGATCGGCGTCGATACCCGGCTCGTCGAACGGGTCGCGGCGGCGACGGTGCGGCAGGGCCAGTTCAGCGGCGGCGCGGATGTCTTCCTCGCCGACGGTGTCAGCCCCGCGCCATGCCGCGTGCGCCACCGCGGTGCGAGCGACGACCAGGTCGGCGCGCATGCCGTCGACGTCGAAGGCCGCGCACAGGGCGGCGATCCGGCGGACTTCGCTATCGGGTAGCCGGACACCGTCGACGCGGGTGCGGGCAGCAGCGACCCGGCCGGCCAACTCGGTGTCCGCGGCCGCATGCCGGGCGGCGAAACCGGCGGGGTCGGCCTCGTATTCCAGGCGGGCTCGGATCACCGCACTGCGCACCTCGACATCGCGGGAGGCTTGGACGTCGACGGCCAGTCCGAACCGGTCCAGCAGTTGGGGG
>CAZRFC010000463.1:0-3287 GCA_964598975.1 uncultured Mycobacterium sp.
AACCACCGCAGACTCCTTCGTGGTGTTCTTCGAACGCATGAAGGACGAGATTCGGGAGGGTCGATCGTTCAGGTCGGCGGTTCCACGCTCCTGGGTGCGAGCCCGAAAGACCATCCTGTCCGGCTCGGCTGTCAGCTTCCTTGCCGCCGCGGTGCTGTACTTCCTGGCGGTTGGGCAGGTCAAGGGCTTCGCCTTCACCCTGGGCCTGACCACGATCCTCGACGTGGTGGTGGTGTTCCTGGTGACCTGGCCGCTGATGTACATCGCGTCCGGCTCGCCGATCTTGGCTAAGCCGAGCGTCAACGGACTTGGCGCGGTTCAACAGGTCGCACGTGAACGACGCGCCGCCGTGGCGGCCGCGGCGGGACGGGGGTAGTTCGATGGCAAGGAAGACGAGCGTGACCGACACGACCGAGTTGGCCGACCTTCCGGCGACTGCCGAGGCGCAACTGCCGAAGCATGGCTTCTTCAACCGCCTCTACACCGGCACCGGCGGCTTCGACGTGATGGGCAAGCGCAAGCTGCTGTTCGCCATCACCGCGCTGATGGTGGCCGTCGCGGCCGCCAGCATCGTGCTGCGCGGCTTCACCTTCGGCATCGACTTCCAAGGCGGGACCAAGGTGGGCTTCCCCCGCGGGGACGCCAACGTCGCGCAGGTCGAGCAGGTGTTCACCGAGACCATCGGCGAGTCCCCCGAGAGCGTGGTCATTGTCGGCAACGGACCGGGTGCCACCGTCCAGATCCGCTCGAATACCTTGACCAATGACCAGACCAGCAAGCTGCGCGACGCGCTGTACGAGAAGTTCCAGCCCAAGGGCAGCGACGGCAAGCCGAGTAAGCAGGCCATCAGCGACTCGGCGGTGTCGGAAACCTGGGGCGGGCAGATCACCAAGAAGGCGCTGATCGCCCTCGGGGTGTTCCTGGTCCTGGTCGGCATCTACATCGCGCTTCGCTACGAGCGGTACATGGCGTTGGCGGCGCTGAGTTCACTGACGTTGGACATGATCATCACCGCCGGCATCTACTCGCTGATCGGGCTCGAGGTCACTCCCGCCACCGTCATCGGCCTGCTGACGATCCTCGGTTACTCCCTCTACGACACCGTCATCGTGTTCGACAAGGTGGAGGAGAACACCAAGGACTTCCAGCACACCACCCGGCGCACCTTCGCCGAGCAGGCGAACCTCGCCGTCAACCAAACCTTCATGCGGTCGATCAACACCAGCATCATCTCCCTCATGCCGGTGCTGGCGCTGATGGTCGTCGCGGTGTGGTTGCTCGGCGTGGGCACCCTCAAGGATCTCTCGCTGGTGCTCATGATCGGCATCCTGGCCGGCACCTACTCGTCCATCTTCTTCGCGACCCCGCTGCTGGTGTCGCTGCGGGAGCGAACCGAGTTGGTGCGCAACCACACCCGGCGGGTCCGCAACCGGCGCAATCCCGGTTCAGCTCCCAGCGAACCGGCCGACACGGCGGCTGCCGAATCCGCCGAACCCGCGCAGGTCGGGGCCGGCGCCGAACGTGCCGCCGATTCCAGCCAGCCGGTGCGGCCGGTCCGGCCGAAGCGGCCGACCGGCAAGCGGGAACGTTAGGGCTGTCATGGCTCTGAGGCGCCCAAGTCGTCAAAGGCACCGGGCGGCCGCGTCGCTGGCCGCTGCGCTGGTCATGCTGGTGGCAGCCGGATGCTCGGAGAACGCTGCTCCAGAAGTCAACTACGCCCTCGACGGCGTGCTGACGAGTTACAACACCAACACCGTCGGCGGTGCGGCCTCGGGCGGTCCGCAGGCCTTCGCCCGGACGCTAACCGGATTCACCTTCCACGGCCCGGACGGTCAGGCGCTCGCCGATAACGACTTCGGGACGACGTCGGTGGTGGGCCGCGAACCGCTGGTGATCGACTATCAGATCTCCGACAACGCGGTGTACTCCGACGGCAAGCCGGTCACCTGCGATGACATGGTGCTGACCTGGGCGGCTCAGTCCGGCCGCTTCCCAGGTTTCAACGCGGCCAGCAAGGCCGGCTACCTCGACATCGCCGGTGTCGAGTGCCAACCCGGCCAGAAGAAGGCGCGGGTCAACTTCCTGCCGTTGCGGGGGATATCGGATTCCGCCCAACTGTTCACCGCCACCTCGCTGATGCCCTCGCACGTGCTCAGCGACAAACTCGGTCTCGACGTCACCGCCGCACTTCAGAGTGGGGACCCGGTGGCGGTCGGCCGTATCGCCGAGGCCTGGAACACCGTCTGGGATCTCAAGCCCGGTTTGGACGCCGAGGCGCTCAAGATGTTCCCCTCCTCGGGTCCGTACAAGATCGACTCCGTGCTCGACGGCGGGGCGGTGGTGCTCGTCGCCAACGACCGATGGTGGGGTGCCAAGCCGCTGACCAAGCGGATCACGGTGTGGCCGCGCGGCGTGGACGTACAGGACCGCCTCAACAACGGAAGTTTCCATGTCATCGACGTCGCCACCGGGTCGTCGGGCACGCTGACCACCCCCGACGAATACCAGCGCACCGAAATCCCCTCCGGCGGAATCGAACAGCTGATCTTTGCGCCGCAGGGTCCGCTGTCGACACCGGAGGCCCGGCGGGCGGTCGCGTCCTGCACGCCGCGGGATCTGATCGCCGCAAATGCGGCGATGCCGATCGCCCAGGCCCGGCTCAACCCGGTCAGCGAGGACGCCTACACCGTGCTGGAGACCGGGCCGCTGGCCGACCAGTTCAACGTGGCCAATCCCGACGCCGCCCTGGCCGCACTGGGAGGTCAGCCGCTGACGATGCGGCTTGGGTACCAGGCGCCCAACCCGCGACTGGCTGCCACGGTCGCGGCGATCACCCAGGCATGCGCGCCCGCCGGCATCACCGTCGTCAGTGTGACCGCCGAGGGCACCGGGCCGCAGGCCTTGCGGGACGGTCAGATCGACGCCTTGCTGGCCAGCACCGGCGGCGCGGCGGGTAGTGGCTCGACCGGGTCCTCGGCGATGGATGCCTACACCCTCCACTCGGGCAACGGCAATAACCTGCCCAACTACGCCAACCCTCAGATAGACGGCATCATCGCCGCACTGGCGGTGACCATCGACCCCAAGGAGCAGTCCCGCCTGATCGGGGACGCCGCACCGATACTGTGGACCGACGTCCCCACTTTGCCGCTGTACCGCCAGCAGCGCACCGTCATCTCCGCCAAGCGGATGTTCGGGGTGCAGGCCAACCCCACGAAATGGGGTGCCGGGTGGAACATGGACCGCTGGCGGCTGGAGCCGTGAGCGCAGCGAACGAGATCATCACC
>CAZRFC010000464.1:0-3281 GCA_964598975.1 uncultured Mycobacterium sp.
GGCGGGGAGACGATCTCGCTGACCGTCACCGAGTTCGAACTGCTGCGTTACTTGATGCGAAATCCCAAGCGCGCCATACCGCGTGCTGAGATTCTCGACCGGGTGTGGAACTACGGCTTCGGGGGCCGGTCCAGTGTCGTCGACCTCTACATCTCGTATCTGCGTCGCAAGATCGACACCGGCCGCGAGCCGATGATCCATACCGTCCGTGGAGTGGGGTACATGCTGCGACCGTGCCAGTGAAGCCCCGACGATGGTGGCGCCCCCGTTCGCTGCGCCGGCAATTGGTGCTGGGGGTTTGCGCCATCGTCACCATGGCGGTGATCGTCATCGGAGCGGTTGCCGAAGTCGGCCTGCGCAGTGAGATGATCAGCCTCACCAACAGCGAGGTGGCAAGCTCGTTGTCGGCCTTCAACTACTCGTACGCCAAGGCCCGGCTCGCATTGTCCCGACCGGAGGCGAGTGAGGCCGCCGCGATGGATTTCGGCGGAATGACCGGCCAGGCGCCGGGCACCGTGGTCGCTTTGATGCGCGATGGGAAGGCCGTTTTCGCCGCGATGTTCACCGACGGCGAACCCGTTTCCGCACCGCCCGATGTGGTGGCGGCACTTGAATCGCTCGACTGGGTGACCGGCACTCCGCGTCGGGTCCAACTCGGGCACATGGGGCCCCACCGGGTGGGTAGCCGGGATCTGGGAGGCGGAGAACGGCTGGTTTCGGCGGTATCGCTCAAGGTCGCCCAGGCGACGTTGGCGCGGTACGAGCGGATGGTCGCTATTGTGGCGGCCTTGACGCTCGTGGCGGCGGCGGCGGCGACGGTGATCCTGGTCCGCAACTCGCTGCGGCCGCTGCGTCGGGTCGCTGCGATCGCCGGCCAGGTGGCAACGCTGCCACTGGAAGCCGACGACTACCGGATCACGGCGCGGGTCAGTGACCGAGACACCGATCCGCAGAGCGAGGTCGGCATCGTCGGCCTGACGCTCAACCACATGCTGGACAACGTCGATGCTGCACTGACCCAGCGCGCCAGGTCGGACCGGCAGATGCGGCAGTTCATCACCGACGCGAGCCATGAACTGCGCACACCGCTGGCATCGATCCTCGGCTATGCCGAACTCACCCGGCAGGAGAGCAGCCTGCTCCCGCCGATGACCGAATACGCCCTCGATCGCATTGAGGCCGAATCGCGCCGGATGTCGGCGCTGGTGTCCGATCTGCTGCTGCTGTCGCGGCTCGACGAGGGGCAGGACCTTCAGATCGAAGACTTCGATATGTGTGAACTGGTCGCCGACGCGGTCAACGACGCGATCGTCGCGGCACCGGAGCACCAGTTCGAGGCTGAACTGCCCGATTACCCGATGTGGGTGCATGGGGACCGGGCCCGACTGCAGCAGGTGGTGGTCAATCTGTTGGCCAACGTCCGGATCCACACCCCGCCGGGCACGATGGTGACGACGTCGCTGGACAGTCGGACCGCGGAGGGTCGTCCCGTGGTGGCACTGCAGGTGGCCGACGACGGTCCCGGTATCCCCGAGGCGATCATGCCGAACCTTTTCGGCCGGTTTGTGCGCGCAGACAAGGCCAGATCCCGGGAGATGGGTAGCAGTGGTCTGGGGTTGGCCATCGTCGCGTCGGTCGTCGAGGCGCACGGCGGCCGGGTCATGGCCGAATCGCGCCCGGGCCGAACCGTTTTCACGGTCCTGCTACCCGCGACCCCGGCTGGCCACGAATCCCGGAGCGGGAAGCCCTAGGGCGTGTCTCCTAAATGGCGGGTCCAGGCGATGCAGGCACTGAGGACGACCGCTGCCCGGTAGGTGATGGCGAGCTTGTCGTAGCGGGTGGCCAGAGCCCGCCACTGCTTGAGCAGGGCGAATGATCGTTCGACGAGATTGCGTTGTTTGTAGAGGGTTTCGTTGAAGGCGGGGGGTCTGCCGCCGGCTGATCCGCGGCGTTGGCGGGCGGCGATCTCGTCTCGTTTCTGCGGGATGACCGCGGTGATCTTGCGCTTGCGCAGCATGCGGCGGGTGACCCCGCTGGTGTAGGCCCGATCAGCGATGACCGCTTCGGGGCGGGTGCGGGCGCGGCCCGGGCCGGGGCGGGGCACCACGATGTCGTCGAGCACGGTGGCCAGCATGGCTCCGTCGTTGCGTTGGCCGCCGGTCACCACGACAGCCAGGGGACGGCCCTTGCCGTCAACGGCGGTGTGGATTTTGGTGCTCAGCCCTCCTCGGGAGCGTCCAATGCCGTGACCTGCGGGTTCAGCATCGTCCAGCGGCCGATTCTTGTAATTCGACAGTGCCCCCTGTGTCCTGATCGGGGCGGGTCGTGTTTGTTGCGTGTTGGTGGGCACGGTTGATCGTGGCGTCGACGGACACCGTCCAGTCCAGCTTCCCGGCGGCATCGGCGGTGGCCAGCAGGCTCATCAGGACCCGATCCCAGGTGCCGTCGCCGGCGTAGCGACGATGCCGCTTCCACACCGTCTGCCACGGCCCGAATTCCGAGCGCGGCAGGTCTCGCCAGGGAACGCCCGTGCGATACCGGTAGATGATGCCCTCCACGACCCGGCGGTCATCCCCAAACGGACGGCCACGTCGGCCCTGGTTGGAGGGCAACAGCCCCGAAATCAATTCCCACTGCGCGTCATTCAACAACCGAAACCGAGAAGCCGTCGTCACCCCGACAACATCTCAACAAAAACCCACCCCATATAGGAGACACGCCCTAGTCGCGGACGCGGTCCGGTCGCAGTATTTGTACACGATATGAACTTCGTGATTCTGGATTCAGGTCAATCTACCGTTGGGTTATGCAAAGAAATCGGAAATCCATTGCCCCGCTGGCGGTTGCGGGATCGGCAGTCGCCCCGTTGCTGGCGGTGGCTGTCGCGTTCGCGCCCACCGCTGCCGCGAACTCCAACGAGATCCGCTGCCTGGACAGTGGCACGGCGAAGGTGTGTGGCAAGCAGGGGCACGCCTCTTTACACGCCAAACCCACACCGCGCAGCCCGCAGGGCGGGCTGTTCAGTTCGCCGTGGCTCCCCGGCTACGGCAAGGGGCATCTCCCGCCGCTGCTCGCCCTAGACTGAGCCGGCACCTCGTGGCGTTCCCGGACCGTCGGGGTTCATGTCGAAGATCCGGGCATGCATGACCGTACGGCCGCGCAGCGCGGTACGAACCGCACGGTGAAGTCCGTCCTCGAGGTAGATCACCCCGCGCCAGCGCACGGCATGGGGGAACAGGTCGCCGTAGAAGGTGGAGTCCTCGCTCAGCTGCCGGTCCAGC
>CAZRFC010000465.1:0-3281 GCA_964598975.1 uncultured Mycobacterium sp.
GCATTCCGGAGGCCCGCAAGGTCCTCACCCTGCTGCTCGGCGAGAAGAACCTGGACATCACCATCGACCGGATCCAGAGCACCTTGGCCGGCGAGACCAAGCCGTCGTGGAAGGACCTGCGGAAGCCCACCGGCGGCGTCTACAAGATCGTGTGGGTCGGCCTGGGCCTGTCGATCTTCCAGCAGTTCGTCGGAATCAACGTGATCTTCTACTACTCCAACGTGCTCTGGGAGGCCGTCGGATTCGACGAGAGCAGGGCCTTCGTGATCACCGTGATCACCTCGGTGGTCAACATCGCCACCACACTGGTCGCCATCGCGTTGATCGACAAGATCGGCCGCAAGCCACTGCTGTTGATCGGTTCGGCGGGCATGGCGATCACGCTGGCCACCATGGCGATCATCTTCGGCACCGCCGAGCAGGTCAACGGAACCCCACAACTCGGCGACATCACCGGCCCGATCGCGCTCGTCGCGGCCAACCTCTTCGTGGTGGCCTTCGGCATGTCCTGGGGTCCTGTGGTGTGGGTGCTACTCGGCGAGATGTTCCCCAACCGGATCCGCGCCGCCGCCCTGGGCCTGGCCGCCGCCGGCCAGTGGGCCGCCAACTGGCTGATCACCGTCACTTTCCCCGGCCTGCGCAACATCCTCGGTGTGGCCTACGGGTTCTACGCCCTGTGCGCGGTGCTGTCGTTCGTGTTCGTCTGGATTTGGGTGCACGAGACGAAGGGCGTCGCCCTGGAGGACATGACGGCCGACGAGATGGCATAGGCGCGGGGGCCACCGGGCGCCGGCCACGTTTCGGCGCCGGTCCGATCGGGAAGTCCTAGGCGAAGTTGCAGTGACGATTCGCCAGGAGACGTTCCATGACAGAGACTTCGTGGGCCCCCGCGCGGCGCCGGGGACGTCCGCCCGCGAGCGACTCCGCCGTAACCCGGCAGCGCATCCTTCGGGCGGCCCAGAAGGTGTTCGCCGAATACGGCTACGAGGCCGCCACCTTCCAGGCGATCGCGGTGGAGATCGGACTCACCAGGCCCGCGATCAACAACTACTTCAACAGTAAATCCGCCCTGTACGACGCGGTGGTCTGCCGGGTCAGCAATGCCGTCTTGGACGCCATCCACACCGCCTCGGACGCGCCCACACTGGCCGCTCAGATCTTGACCTTCATCAAGACGGCGGTCCGCGACGGTGACGCAGACCCGTCGCTGGCCCGTTTCCTGGTGCAGTCGGCAATGGACGTCGAGCACCTGCCCGCCCGTGACGGCGAAGCCGCCGCCCTCATCGAGCGTTTCGTCCGCGCCGCGGTCGGCGCTGCGGTGCATCGCGGTGAGATCACCCGGATCCCCGACGGGCTCACCGACATGTTGATGGGGCTGGTGTGGGGGATGGCGTTTCAGCAAGCTCGCAGCGACGAGGCCGGGACCGACCGGATGCTCGACCAGTTGCGTGTCGTGCTGGAACACGGCCTCACGCAGTAGCGCTTCCGCCTGTCCGCGGGCTGCGTGGGACAATTCCAGCCCGTGAAGACCTTTGAGGAGCTGTTCGCCGAGTTGGGTGAACGCGCCCGCACCCGTCCGGCCGGCAGCGCCACCGTCGCCGCGCTGGACGCCGGCGTGCACACCCTGGGCAAGAAGATCCTCGAAGAGGCCGGCGAGGTGTGGCTGGCGGCCGAACACGAACCCGATGAGGCGCTGGCCGAGGAGATCAGCCAATTGCTGTACTGGACGCAGGTGCTGATGATCGCCCGCGGTCTGGGGCTCGACGACGTCTACCGGAAGCTGTAGGGGTTGGCCATGTTGCGTGTCGCGGTACCCAATAAGGGGGCGCTGTCAGAGTCCGCCGCGGAGATCCTCGCCGAGGCCGGCTACCGGCGCCGCAGTGACCCCAAGGACCTCACCGTCATCGACCAGGTCAACGGCGTCGAGTTCTTCTTCCTGAGGCCCAAGGACATCGCCATCTATGTCGGGTCCGGCGATCTGGATCTGGGCATCACCGGCCGGGACCTGGCCGCCGAGTCCGGGGCTCCGGTGCGTGAACGCCTGGCGCTGGGATTCGGGTCGTCCAGTTTCCGCTACGCCGCCCCGGCCGGCCGGACCTGGACGGTCGCCGACCTGGCCGGCAAGCGGATCGCCACCGCCTATCCCAATCTGGTGCGAAAGGACTTGGCGGCCAACGGCATCGAGGCCACGGTGATCAGGCTCGACGGCGCCGTGGAGATCTCGGTCCAATTGGGACTGGCCGACGCGATCGCTGATGTCGTCGGTTCCGGACGGACGCTGAGCATGCATCACCTGGCCGCGTTCGGGGAGCCGCTCTGCGATTCCGAGGCGGTGTTGATCGAACGCGACGGGGCGGGGGACGGCGCAGGGGAGGTCAGCAGGGGTGCCGCCCGCGACCAGTTGGCCGCCAGAGTTCAGGGCGTGGTGTTCGGCCAGCAGTACCTGATGCTGGACTACGACTGCCCTCGGCATCTCGTCGAGCGGGCCACCGCGATCACCCCCGGCCTGGAATCCCCGACGATCGCTCCACTGGCCGACCCGGAGTGGGTGGCCGTCCGTGCGTTGGTGCCCCGCCGGGACGTCAACGCCATCATGGATCGACTCGCCGGTATCGGCGCCAAGGCGATCCTGGCCTCCGACGTGAGGTTCTGCCGATTCTGAGCGTGCTAGCGTCCCCTCCCATGACGCACGCGCTCGTCCTGTTGCTGGCTCTGCTGATCGGCGTGATAGCCGGTCTGCGGGCCTTCACCGCGCCGGCCGTGGTGGCCTGGGCGGCGTTTCTGCACTGGATCAACCTGGACGGCACGTGGGCGTCCTGGATGGGGCACTGGGCCACGGTGGCGGTATTGACCGTCATCGCGGTGGCTGAACTGATCAGCGACAAGATGCCCACCCTGCCCAGTCGAAAGACCGCTCCGCAGTTCCTGGTCCGTCTGGCCACCGGCGCATTCGCCGCGGCGGTGCTCGGGACGGCCTGGGGATACCGTTGGGGCAGCCTCGGTGCCGGCTTGATCGGCGCGGTGATCGGCACGGTGGGCGGGTATGCGGCCCGCACCCGCCTGGGCGCGCCCAACGGCGGCCGCGATCGGCCGGTCGCGATCGCCGAAGACTTCTTCGCGGCCATCGGCGGTGTCGCAGTCGCGTTCGCCACCAGCCTGCTGTAGAACCCGAATTGCCTATTCCGTGCAGCGAATCGTGCCCGTTGAAGATAATCGTCGGATGATCGCCACTTGGAGAACGGCCGTCAGGCGGGTCGCAACGTTCGTGGGGTGCGCCGCAG
>CAZRFC010000466.1:0-3254 GCA_964598975.1 uncultured Mycobacterium sp.
CCGTCTGCGGCGGAGTTGAACACACATGGCACGACGAAGTCTTGCGCAGGTCGGGGCGTATCGCGGTCGACAAAACACCGCATCGGTGACATATCTGTCGCGTGTTTCGCTGAAACAGTCGTCTGCATCGACCTGATCCCCTCGGACCAGTAGCCGGCATTTGATGCCCACAAAGTCAAAAGACATATCGTGATCGGTACCAGCATGGTGAGGATCGTCACTCGAGTCGCCTGCTTGCCGCGGAATGGTCGGATGCCGCGGATCGGTCGCTCTAACCAGTAGTAGGAAGCGACCGCGGGAATGAACGAAAGCACGGCGGCAACAAGGAGTATCCGTGGTGACGGAGACCAGAGTGTCGCCGCAATGAGAACAAAGGGCCAATGCCACAGGTAAATCGAATAGGACCAGTCACCAATCTTGACTAATGCGGGCACCGAAAGCATCCGACTGACCGGATTCGCAGGGCCCGATCCCGCGACCAGGGTGAGCGCTGCCCCGAGGACCGGAATGACGGTCCAGAGGCTGGGGAACGGGGTTGAGTCGTCGATAACCAGTACTGCGCCGAGCACCAGTACTAAGCCGGCAAAACCACCGATATACGAGACCGCGCGAGGTTGTCGGGCGAGGCGTTTCGCGGATAAGGCGACCAGAACACCGACTCCGAATTCCCAGAAACGTGTTAGCGGGCTGTAGAAACCGAGAGCGGCACCGATCAAACCCGAGTGGGGTGCGGCGGTGGCGGCAGTGGCCTCGTGCAGGAACGTTGCTAGCCCGAATGACACCAATGAGACCGCTGCGATCACCACGTACGGATAGACCCGGACACCTCTTCGGCGTCCAACAAGCCAAGCGAGGACTATCAGGGCGGGGAAGACGAGGTAAAACTGCTCCTCTACCGACAGCGACCAGGTGTGCAAGAGCGGGTTCCGGACAGTCTCTGGGTCGAAATAGCTGTTGTGATCCATCGCTATAAACACATTGGCGGCAAGGAACATGGCCCAAAGTCCAGTTTGGGCGGCGACGACCTGCTGTGTGCCAACCGGTGATAGCAGGACTACCGAGAGGGCCACTGTTGTCCCGATGACTAATGCCAAGGCTGGGCCTAGCCGCTGGAATCGCCGGGTGTAGAACCTCCCGAAGTCGATACGGCCGTTGGTATTCCACTCCCTTTGCAGCATCCCCGTTATTACGAAGCCGGAGATGACGAAAAAGACATCGACACCAATGAAGCCGCCTGGCGTGGGCAATTGAGCGTGGAAGCCGACCACCAGCAACACTGCGATGGCACGTAAACCCTGGATGTCGCGACGTCTCGCGAACTGGTGGAACGGCGTTGCTCCCATGACACCTTCAGCTTCCCCGATGGTGGCTGGCGAGATGCCCGGTTTCCTCGCGGATCCATTGAACGGCCCGCATAGCATGGAATTGCGACGATCGCTGGAGCATGGACTCGAAGCCGTGCTGATCGGTTCTCACGTCCGCTCCGACAACCCTCTCGCCGGCGCCCTGGAAGACGAGGCCGACGTCGTTCAGTTCTTCCTCGGTGACCCGCAGAGCTGGAAGAAGCCGCCGCTGCGTGAGGACGCCGACCTGCTGCGCCGTTCACCCATCCCGGTCTACGTGCACGCGCCGTATCTGATCAACGTCGCCTCGGCGAACAACCGGGTGCGCATCCCGTCCCGCAAGATCCTGCAGGACACCTGCGACGCCGCTGCCGATATCAATGCGACGGCGGTGATCGTGCACGGCGGGCACGCCGACGACAAGGACGTCGACGCCGGCATCGATCGCTGGGCCAAGGCGATCGCGGCACTGAACACCGACGTCCCGGTCCTCTTGGAGAACACCGCCGGGGGCACCCACGCGATGGCGCGGCACTTCGACACCATCGCAAGGCTGTGGGACCGGATCGGCGACACCGGGATCGGCTTCTGCCTGGACACCTGCCACGCCTGGGCCGCGGGGGAGCAGTTGATCGACGCGGTGGACCGCATCCTGGCCATCACCGGACGCATCGACCTGCTGCACTGCAACGACTCCCGCGACGCAGCCGGGTCGGGCGCGGACCGGCACGCCAACTTCGGCACCGGGCAGATCGACCCGCAACTGCTCCTGGCGGTGGTGCGGGCGGCTGACGCGCCGGTGATCTGCGAGACCGCCGACGAGGGCCGGCGCAACGACATCGCCTTCCTGCGCGACAACCTCTAAGCGAGGTAGACCTTCCGCAGCGTCTCGGTGACCGTCCACACCGTCTTCGCGCCCGCGGCGAGGCGCACCACGTCACCCGGGTGCAGGCTCAAAGCTGTTGTTCCGTCGTCGAATTCGACCGTCGCCGAGCCGGAGAGCACGACGAAGATCTCGTCGCTCTCCACATCGCGCATCACCCCGGGCGTCATCTCCCAGACGCCGACCTCCAGCCCGCCGAACTCGCCGAGCGTGGCCGCTGCGGTGCGCGGGTGGCCGTCCACCGCCTGATCGGCCGTAACGGCCTCGTGTTCGAGAGGATGGGCCCCGGCGTGAACCACGGTGTTCGGTCGCATGGACAGCAGCATGCCATCATTACCGATCTTGTGCAGCTGTCGGATAAATGTAACATTTAGGGCATGCCGGACACCCACGTCGTCACCAATCAAGTACCCCCACTGCTCGACTACAACCCCGCCACCTCACCGGTGCTGATGGAGGCCCTCATCCGCGAAGGCGGGCAGTGGGGAGTCGACGAAGTCACCGAACTGGGCGTCCTGGCCGGGAGTGCCACAGTGCAGCGCTGGGGCGACCTTGCCGACCGCAATCTGCCGATCCTGCACACCCACGACCGCTACGGCCACCGGGTCGACGAGATCGAATACGACCCGGCCTACCACGAACTGATGCGGGTGGCCGTCGGCCACGGCCTGCACGGTGCCCCCTGGGCCGACGACCGCCCCGGCGCCCACGTGGTGCGCGCCGCCAAGATGAGCGTCTGGACGCCCGAACCCGGACACGTCTGCCCGATCTCGATGACCTACGCCGTCGTCCCCGCGCTGCGGCACAACCCGGACCTGGCCGCGGTCTACGAACCGCTGCTGACCAGCCGGCACTACGACCCCGAACTGAAGGTGCCCACCACCAAGGCCGGTCTCACCGCCGGCATGTCGATGACCGAGAAGCAGGGCGGCTCGGACGTGCGGGCCGGCACCACCCAGGCCGTTCCCAACGGCGACGGCAGCTACACCCTGACCGGCCACAAGTGGTTCACCTCGGCGGCCATGAGC
>CAZRFC010000467.1:0-3249 GCA_964598975.1 uncultured Mycobacterium sp.
GATCACGTCGGGCTCACCGGTGATCTCGACGAGGAACTGCTCGCGCACGGTGCGGGTAGGGTCGGCCGCGCGGCGAGGTGCCAGTGTGTTGCTGGTCCTTTTCCGCGCGGCCTCCCACCGAACCGGACGTGCCCGTTTCCGGGCATCCGGCTCTCCAGTGAAGTACTACGTGAGCGGTGCGGCTGTGTGCCCGTGGATCAGGTCATGGCAGTCGCCGCAGACCACCAGGGATTTGCGGCGCCGTTGAGCCATGACGTGCGCCCATTCGGGTTGCGGTCGACCGGGTGGGGTGAGCGCTGCCAGCGACCGGACGTGGTGCACCGAGATGCTGCCGGTTCGCGTGCAGAGCTCGCATCGACCCGCTTGGAGCCGACGGATCAGCTCCTTGTTGGGGTAGACCGGCCCGGTCTGGATGCGGTCGGTGAGGACCGCACTCTTGCACCGCTTGAGCGGTATACCGCCGAATCTGGCGACCAGTGGTTTCCTGCCGACGCGTTCCACGCTGGCTTCGAAACAGGTCCGTGGGCCGTGACGAGTGACGAGCTTGGTCTTGTGCCGAGCCGCCATCTTCGAGACCGACGAACGGTGTTTGCGGGCCAGGGTTTTGAGCATGGAGGTTTCCATGATCCAGCGCAGCCGGTGTAGTCGAAAGACATCCCCGGCAAGCAGGTAGTACTGGACGATGCCCCGATACTCGGCCCCGAATCGTCCGACGATGTTGTAGTCGGCCTCGTTGATCATCGAGTTTCGGCACGCGGGTTCACCGCGCGCCAGGTACGGGGCGCCCTTGGTCGTGATCACCGACGCGGGCACGTGTAGAACGATCGTGCCGTTGACCGAGCGGCGGTTGCGCCGATCGGTGGTGGTCGGTCGCCGGGTGCGGCGGTCGCTGTGCGCGACCGCGATCTCATAGCCGAGAAACCGCGCCCGCTGGCTGCGGGCGTGGGTGATCAGCGTTTTGTCCGGCGACAGGGTCAGCGCGAGATCGTCGCGCAGAAATGCCGCCAGCCGGGACTTGATCTGTTCGGCTTCGACCTTGGGTCCGACGAACCCCAGCAGGGTGTCATCGGCGTAGCGGCAATACCGAAGCCTGCGATAGCCGGGATCATTGGGATCCTGGCTGGGCAGGCTGTGCAGCCGTTGATATAACGACCGCACCTCGGCGCGGTCACCGCGGCGGCGGGCCCGCGCGATCGCGCGTTCCACCGCCCGATACTCCGGGTTGCGAGCCCGAAGCCTGCCCCGGGTGTAGTCCGGGATCAGCACCGTTTCGACGAACTCATCCAACCGATGCAGGTAGATGTTCGACAGAACCGGGGACGCAATGCCACCCTGCGGCGCCCCGCTGAGGGTGGCATTCCAGGTCCAGTCTTCCAAGTATCCGGCCCGCAACATGGAGTGCAGCAGGCGCAGGAACCGGTTATCGCGGATCTTTTCACCGAGGATCGACAGCAGGATCGAATGATCCAAACTGCCGAAACAGTCAGCGATATCACCCTCGATGAACCAGGTCGTCCCGGTCCAGGTATTAGCCACCTCCCGCAATGCGGTATGGCAGCCCCGACCGGGTCGAAACCCGTGTGAACGGTCGGAGAACGTCGGTTCGTAGTAGGCCTCCAACAGCAGGCGCACCACCTCCCCGACCAACTTGTCCGACCACGTTGGCAGTCCCAGCGGCCGGGCCTTCCCGTTCCTTTTCGGGATGTACACCCGCCGCACCGGGCGGAACCGGTAGCGCTCATGACGCATCGCCTCAATGATGCGACCGATCCTGCCCAGCGACATGCCGTCCACGGTTTCCTCGGTGACCCCCGGGGTCATCGCGCCTTTGTTGGCATAGATGCGCCCGTAGGCCAGCAGATACAACTGCGGGTTGAACAGCTGTCGATACAGCTGTGTGCACGGCAGACCACGCTCGCCGCGCTCACGCAGGACACCCAATACCGTTTCGGCGCTCTGCATTACGCATACCTCCCGAGCTTGATGTGTCCACTTCACCTGGCCCCCTTCGCCCTGTGGGCGGCTTTCCCGCCCTCCCCGGCCGGTCGTGACTCCGGCGACTACTACGAGGCCTCCGTCGCCGATAGGGCTCGCGCCCGACAGGCGATCCCACGTTCGTCGCTGTCGTACGTCCAAGCGTGACGTAGGCGTCCCACTCATCTCCTTGAATGCCCTCACTGGGCATCGCTCCTGGCCCCGGAAGTTGCACGAGCGCTTCTTCCAACTCGCGCAGGGCCGGCGCCGGTTTCAGACGTCTTTCCGGCGGATGTGAACTTCCATCTCCTGGAGATTGGGATTCAGGCAATCAAGCTTTCGCCATATCACGCGGGCCCCCCAGGGCACCGTCCCCAACGCCTGGACCCGGCCCCTGGTTTACTGGCATGCTTCTGTCCCCATTAGCCTTTCGGATCTGGGTAAGCCATCAGACCCAAGAACCTCCTTCCGAGTTCCTCCCAGCTGAGCTGGGGATACGACAGCGCGCCTCGTGGCGCACAAAAATCGTTCGATTTTCCCTCGGCCCTGAGGTCGGTGCGGGGTGGAATGCACCAGGCGTATCCCGAGTTTCGCGCACGCCCGCAACAGCCAGGAATCGACGAAGGCCGATCCGTTATCGACATACACGCTGGCCGGGACCCCGCGGGCGGCCAACGCGGGTTGCAGCGCGGCACCGAGGCGGACGGCGTCCTCGGCGAACCCGAAACGGTAGCCGCACAGCAGCCGGGAATGATCATCGAGGAAGGCGAACAGATAGGTCTTCCGCCCGCCGATCCGCGGGCCGTGCAGAGCATCCCCAGTCCAGCGGTCATTGGGATTGGCGGCCTCGAACCGGCCGAACACCTCGCCGGGGTCCCCGGCGGCTGGGCCCATCAAATCCATCCGGTGGAACAGCCGCAACAGGGTCGATTCCGAGGGTGCCCACCCGGTCGCGGTCCGCAGGATCCGCTGAACTTGCGCGGCGGTGCGGGCCGGGTTCTCCCGCTTGAGTGCGGCAGCCATCTCCAACACCGCGGTATCGGTGCGCGGCACACACGTCCGCGAGCTGGGTACCAGCTCGACGAACCCCCCGGCCCGATACCGGCGGATCCAGCGGTCCAGGGTGTCGCGGGAAGACCGCACCGGGGTGCCGAACGGGTCGGTGTGCTCCCGCGAGGCGATCTCACGGACCAGCCGGCCCCGCGCCTTGGTCGACAGGCCGGCATCCAGCGCCGGGCAGATCAACTGGTAGCGGAACAACCCCACCGCCTGGGC
>CAZRFC010000468.1:0-3248 GCA_964598975.1 uncultured Mycobacterium sp.
GCCCAGGTGTAGGCCGGATCCGGGATGAATCCGGGCGGCACGACCTCGCTGGCCGGCACCTGCGCGGGCGGCTGGGAGGTCGGCACATAGGTCTCGTAGAGCCACCAGATCGCGCAGAACGCGATCAGCAGGGCCGCGGTGCTCGTCCGCAACCGGCCGCCCAGCAGGTAGGCGGGCCAGCCGCGGCCTTCCCTGGCGTTGCTCGTCTTCATCACCGCACCACCGGCTGCGGCATCGTTGTGGCCTCGGCCTTGGTGACGATCCCGGCCCGGGCCAGCGCGGCAACAACGAGCAGCCGCAACTGGCGCCCCACCTCGAACTGTTTACCCGGAAGGGTTCTTGCGACCATCCGCAGGTTCACGGTGTCCAATTCGATGCTTTCAACGCCCATCAACTGCGGCTTGTCCAGCAACAGGTCTTTCAACATCGGATCCTGCTCGGCCCGATCGCACACCTCGTGCAGCACCTCGTTGACCCTGTTCAGGTTCACGGAGGTGGGTACCGGGATGTCGATGACGGCCCGCGCCCAGTCTTTGGAGAGGTTGAGCGTCTTCATGATCTGGCCGTTGGGGATGGTGTACATCTCCCCATCCGGGGTGCGCAGCTTCGTCACCCGCAGCGTGACGTCCACCACGGTGCCCATTGCGGAGTTGCTGGAACCCAGGGTCAGGTCGACCAGGTCGCCGAAGCCGTACTGCTTCTCGGTGATGATGAAGAACCCGGAGAGCAGGTCCTGGACCACCCGCTGCGCGCCGAAGCCCAACGCCGCGCCGATCACGGCGGCCGGGGCCACCAGTGAGCTCACCGGCACCTGCAGGATGGCGGTGATCTGGACGAAGACCATGATGCCCAGCAGGGCGATGGCGACATAGGAGATCACCGAGGCGACGGCCTGGCGGTGCTTTGCGCTCTCCGAGCGGACCAGCGCGTCGCTCTGCCGGAAGTCGTCGTCGATGCGCCGGCTGATCCGCCCGGCCATCCAGCTGATGAAACGCGCCCCCAGCAGGCCGCCGATCAGCAGCAGCGCAATCTTCAGGCCGCGGGTGAGGATCCATTCGCCGAACTGGCCGTGCCAGAAGCTATGCCAGCGATCGGCGAACGGGAATGCCACAAGCTCAGTCACGGTCACAGTCAGTCTCAGCCCAGTATCAATCGTTAAAGTCAGTCTTCGTCGTCTCGTCTGTTACGCCAGCGGATTCCTGCCTCCAGGAACCCGTCGATGTCTCCATCCAGAACCGTCGCGGGATTGCCGACCTCGTACTCTGTCCGCAGATCCTTGACCATTTGGTAGGGATGCAGGACGTAGGACCGCATCTGGTTGCCCCAGGAGCTCCCGCCGTCGCCTTTGAGGGCGTCGAGCTCGGCACGTTCTTCCTGCCGCTTGCGTTCCAGCAGTTTGGCCTGGAGCACCCGCATCGCAGAAACCTTGTTCTGCAGCTGCGATTTCTCGTTCTGGCAGGTCACCACGATACCGGTCGGGATGTGGGTCAGTCGAACCGCCGAGTCGGTGGTGTTGACCGACTGACCGCCCGGCCCGCTGGACCGATAGACGTCCACCCGCAGGTCGGTTTCGGGGATCTCGATGTGGTCGGTGGTCTCCACCACGGGGAGCACCTCGACTTCCGCGAAGGACGTCTGCCTGCGGCTTTGGTTGTCGAACGGGCTGATCCGCACCAGTCGGTGGGTGCCCTGTTCGACCGAGAGGGTGCCGTAGGCGAACGGCGCGTGGACCGCGAAGGTGGCGCTTTTGATGCCGGCTTCCTCTGCGTAGGACGTGTCGAAGACCTCAACGGGGTAGTTGTGTTGCTCAGCCCACCGGATGTACATCCGCATCAGCATTTCGGCCCAGTCCGCGGCGTCCACCCCGCCGGCACCGGAACGGATGTTCACCAGGGCCTCGCGCTCGTCGTACTCCCCGGACAGCAGGGTGCGGACCTCGAGCGCTTCGACGTCGGCCTGCAGCGACTTCAACTCCGCGTCGGCCTCCGCCACGGCCGAGTCGCCCTCTGCGCCGCCTTCTTCGGAGGCCAGTTCGTAGAGCACCGGCAGGTCGGCCAGGCGGCTGCGCAGGCCCTCGACCCGGCGCAACTCGTTTTGCGCGTGGGACAGCTCACTGGTGACCTTCTGGGCGTTGCTCTGGTCATCCCACAGGCTGGGATCGGAGGCCTCATGTTCGAGCTTCTCGATCCGGGCCTTGAGTGCGTCGATGTCGAGCACCCGCTCCACCGTCGTCAAGGTGGCGTCCAGTGCTGCGATCTCCGACTGCCGATCCACGTCCACGGGGTCTCACGTTACCGGCGGGGCGGCACCGGTGATTACCATCCCAGGATGCGTCCTTACTACGTCGCAGTCGTCGGCGCCGGCCCCTCGGGCTATTTCGCGGCCGCCTCACTGCTGCGCTTCGCGGATTCCTCCGTCGCCGACGGGGGCGCCGACGTCCACGTCGATATGCTCGAAATGCTACCGACCCCTTGGGGTTTGGTGCGCTCCGGAGTGGCGCCAGATCATCCGAAGATCAAATCGATCAGCCGCACCTTCGAGAAGACCAGCGCCGACCCGCGGTTCCGGTTCTTCGGCAATATCGCGGTCGGGCGGGACGTTTCGGCCGACGATCTGGCGTCGCGCTATGACGCGGTGGTCTACGCGGTGGGCACCCAGTCCGACCGCGCGCTGGGGATTCCCGGCGAGGACCTGCCGGGCAGCGTGGCAGCGGTGGACTTCGTCGGCTGGTACAACGCCCACCCGCACTTCGCCGAAATGGCCCCCGACATCTCAAGCGGGCGGGCCGTTGTGATCGGCAACGGCAACGTCGCCATCGACGTCGCCCGCATCCTGGTCACCGACCCCGACGTGCTGGCCGGCACCGACATCGCCGACCACGCACTGGACGCCCTGCGTCAGCGCGGGGTCTCCGAAGTCGTCATCGCCGGCCGGCGCGGACCGCTGCAGGGCGCGTTCACCACGCTGGAACTGCGTGAACTCGGCGAACTCGAGGGCGTCGACGTCATCGTCGACCCCGCCGACCTCAAGGACATCACCGACGAGGAGGCCGCCGCGGCCGGCAAAACCACCGCGGCCAATATCAAGGTGCTGCGGGAGTACTCGACCCGCGAACCCCGAGAGGGCATGCGCCGGATCGTGTTCCGCTTCTGCACCTCCCCCATCGAGATCACCGGCAACGAGAAGGTCGAAACCATCGTGCTGGGCCGCAACGAACTGTTCACCGACGAGCACGGCCGCCAGGTGGC
>CAZRFC010000469.1:0-3248 GCA_964598975.1 uncultured Mycobacterium sp.
TCTCCCGCGCGGTGTTCTCCAAGGGCATCTTCCCCGCGGTGGACCCACTGGCGTCCAGCTCGACGATCCTGGACCCCGCCGTCGTGGGCGACGAGCACTACCGTGTTGCCCAGGAAGTCATCCGGATCCTGCAGCGCTACAAGGATCTCCAGGACATCATCGCCATCCTCGGTATCGACGAGCTTTCCGAAGAGGACAAGCAGTTGGTGAACCGGGCCCGGCGCATCGAGCGCTTCCTGAGCCAGAACATGATGGCCGCCGAGCAGTTCACCGGCCAGCCGGGTTCGACGGTTCCGGTCAAGGAGACTGTCGAGGCGTTCGACAAGCTCGCCAAGGGCGATTTCGACCATGTGCCCGAGCAGGCGTTCTTCCTGATCGGCGGCTTGGACGACCTGGCGAAGAAGGCCGAGACCTTCGGCGTCACTCTGTGACGAGCGCGTACCGGGTGATCCGAAAGGTGTTGTGAGATGGCCGAACTGGACATCGCGATCGTCGCCGTGGAACGCCAGATCTGGTCGGGGAAGGGAAGTTTTCTATTCACCCGCACCACCTCTGGTGAGATCGGCATCCTGCCCAACCACATTCCGCTGGTTGCCCAGCTCGTCGACGACGCGATGGTGCGGGTGGAACGTGAGGGCGAGGACGATCTGCGTATCGCGGTCAACGGCGGCTTCCTGTCGGTGACCGAGGCAGGCGTGACGATCTTGGCGGAGGGCGCGGAGTTCGAGTCCGAGATCGACGCCGACCAAGCCAAGCAGGACGCAGCCTCCGACGACCCGGCGACCGCTGCCCGGGGCAGGGCAAGGCTGCGGGCAATCGGCCAACTGGACTGAGTTCCGATGAGCGCGTCGATGATCCTCATGGTCGCGCTCGTCGGCATTCTTCTGCTGGTAGTCCTTTCGCTCAGCTTTCGGCTGTGGAAGTTGGGTCAGGGCGGAACGCCCGCCATTCTTCGTGACATCCCCGCAGTCGGTGGACACGGCTGGCGGCACGGGGTGATCCGCTATCGCGGCGACGAGGCCAGGTTCTATCGGCTGTCCAGTCTGCGGCTGTGGCCGGACCGCCGGCTTGCTCGCCGGGGCTTGGAGATCTTGTCCCGCCGCCCACCCCGCGGCGATGAGTTCGACATCATGACCGAGGAGATCGTGGTGCTCGAACTGCAGGACGCCAGTGGTGGCCAGCGACGCGAGTACGAGATGGCGCTCGACAGGGGAGCGCTCACCGCGTTCCTGTCCTGGGTGGAGTCCCGGCCGTCGCCACGCGCGCGTCGGCCCATCGTCTGACGAGCCCGTCGGCCTGATCGTTAAGCGCCGGAGGGCTTTTCCCGGTCCCCGCCGGGCTTCCACAGAACGTCGCCGTCCGGGTTGGCGACCCGCCCGAGAATGAACAGCAAGTCCGAAAGTCGGTTGAGATAGCGGGCAGGTAGCGGGCTGACCGTCTGTGGATGGGATTTCACCGCTATCCACGCTGAACGTTCGGCGCGCCGGGTCACCGTCCGGGCGACATGCAGCAGCGCCGACAGCGCGGTACCTCCCGGCAGGATGAACGAGTTCAATGCGGGTAGAGGCTCATTGAACTGGTCGCACCACTGCTCCAGCCTCTCGATGTAGGCCTCGGTGATGCGCAGCGGCGGGTACTCGGGGTTCTGCACGACCGGCGTGGACAGGTCCGCTCCGGCGTCGAACAGGTCGTTCTGGATCTGGGTGAGCACCGCGCGCAGGGCATCGTTCGGGGCGCCGAGTGCCACCGCCACACCGATGGCGGCGTTCGCCTCGTCGCAGTCGGCGTAGGCGATCAGACGGGCATCGCTCTTCTCCACCCGGGAGAAATCGCTCAAGCTCGACGTGCCGTCGTCGCCGGTCCGGGTATAAATGCGGGTCAGATGCACTCCCATGACTCCAAACCGTACCGGCCGACGACGATGGAACTACCAGCCGACTGCTCTAAACTCATGGTCGTGAGCGAGCGCTTCCTGGTGACCGGCGGTAACCGGTTGTCCGGCGAGGTGGCCGTCACCGGTGCGAAGAACAGCGTTCTCAAGCTCATGGCCGCAAGCCTGCTGGCTGAGGGCACCACCACTATCACCAACTGCCCGGACATCCTCGACGTGCCGTTGATGGCGGAGGTTCTGCGCGGCCTGGGCGCCAACGTCGAACTGGATGGTTCGGTCGTCCGGATCACCTCGCCCGACGAACCCAAGTACGAGGCGGACTTCGCCGCGGTCCGGCAGTTCCGGGCCTCGGTGTGTGTGCTCGGGCCGTTGGTCGGCCGCTGCAAGCGTGCCCGGGTGGCGCTGCCCGGCGGCGACGCCATCGGGTCACGGCCATTGGACATGCACCAGTCCGGACTGCGCCAACTGGGCGCTGAGTGCACCATCGAACACGGCTGCGTGGTGGCTTCCGCGGACCATCTGCGCGGCGCCGAGATCCAACTGGAGTTCCCGTCGGTCGGGGCTACCGAGAACATCCTGATGGCGGCCGTCGTCGCCGAAGGGGTGACGACGATCCATAACGCCGCGCGCGAACCCGACGTCGTCGACCTCTGCGAGATGCTCAATCAGATGGGCGCCCAGATCGAGGGTGCCGGCACGTCCACACTGACGATCACCGGTGTCGACAGACTGCACCCGACTGAACATCGGGTGATCGGGGACCGAATCGTTGCCGCGACGTGGGGGATCGCCGCGGCGATGACCCGCGGTGACATCTCGGTCACCGGCGTCGACCCTTCGCACCTGCAGTTGGTTTTGCACAAGTTGCACGATGCCGGCGCCACCGTCACACAGAGCGACGACGGATTCAGGGTGGTGCAGTACGAGCGGCCCAAGGCCTGCAATGTCGCGACCCTGCCGTTCCCCGGCTTCCCGACCGACCTGCAGCCGATGGCGATCGCGTTGGCCTCGATCGCCGACGGCACGTCCATGATCACCGAGAACGTCTTCGAAGCCCGGTTCCGGTTCGTCGAAGAGATGATCCGACTGGGTGCTGACGCCCGCACCGACGGCCACCACGCAGTGGTGCGCGGCATCCCGCAACTCTCCAGCGCCCCGGTGTGGTCGTCGGACATCCGTGCCGGCGCCGGACTGGTGTTGGCCGGCCTGGTCGCCGACGGGGAGACCGAGGTCCACGACGTCTTCCACATCGACCGCGGCTACCCGACTTTCGTCGAGGACCTGCAGGTTTTGGGTGCGGAAATAGAACGGGTACACTAGGCGTTACCAACAGTCAGCGCGCCGGAAACGGAAAGCG
>CAZRFC010000470.1:0-3245 GCA_964598975.1 uncultured Mycobacterium sp.
CCTGCCGCTGCCTTAGCCGTTGAGTGACGCGCCACGCAGACAAAGTGAGACTGGCTCTCTGCGTAGCACCTCACTCGACGGAGGAATCAGTCGATCAACCCCAGCTCCGCCATCAGTTCCCAGTTCGCCACCAGTGCCGCGTAGCGCGGCCAGTGGTGTTCCAGATTCGGGGTGAGTGCCCGCATCGGGGCCGGGAACGGCGCATACGCGACGTCCCAGTGGTGGGCGTGCGCCATCGCCAGGTGAGTGTTCATCCCGATCGGCATCAGGGCCTGCTTCTGGGTGAGCTGCATGTCGTTGTTTGCGTCGTGGGAGCTCAGCCGCACCGCATCCATGAACTGGACGTTGGGCACCTCCAGCGGGGTGGTAGCTCCGGTGAGGGCGAACAACGGGATGTTCAGGCTGTCCAGGTAGGAGGCGTGCTTGCGGTTGAACGCCTCACGTACCTCGGTGCGCAGGTCGTTGAGTGCGCCCTTGACGTCATACTCCTCGATCCGGCGAACCCCGACCCGGTTCAGCATCGCCGGGCTGATCACCGACAGCAGCGCGCTGAGGTACTCGTAGGAGTCCTCGATCGGCAGATCCTTGATCTGGCTGTAGATCCCGTCGGCGGTGTAGGAGCCGCCGGCCGCACCGGCCCAGGTGAACACCCCCTTGATCCGGTCGTGGTATTCGGGGTGGTGGACGAGGAAGGACAGGATGTCCGGGGTGCCCTTGCTGTAGCCGAGCAGGAACACGTTGTCGGGCTTCTCCAGATCGGTGCACGGCTTGCCTTTGGCGTCCAGACCCTCGCCGCGGAAGGCGGCCTCGATGTCTGCTTCGTTGGCCTCACATGAGCGCATCGGGTGGATATCGGCGCGCAGATAGCGCCAGCCGCGTTCGGCGAAGAGCCGTTCGGCCTCCACCGGGAAGGCGTGGGCGTCGGCGTGCAGCAGTCCGGTGAGCAGTCCGCCGCAGATGATCAGCGTGGTGTTTTCGATCGGGTCATGCTGTGCGACAGGCATTTCCGCCTGCCACTCACTGACCGGTGCGTCCTTGAGGAACCGCTCGGCGATCGCCTGGCGCGGGTTGGACTTCTTCAGCAGGCCCGGCAGTGGCAGTCCCGAGAGCAGCAGTGGCTTGGATGCGTAGTCCACCGCCTTGGGGTCCTTGATGGCCTCCTGCAGGAACAGGTTGCGCCACCGGCGGGCGATCCAGCCCTTGACCCACGGGTCTTTAATGGCCTGCGGGTCGGCCGACAGCAGTGCCCGGACACCGGCGATGACCGCCGGATAGTCCTGTGCCTCTTCGGATTCGGCGAGTTCGGTGGTCAGCGCGGTGATCTGCATGGGTACCCCTATACGCTCAGGGAATCGCGGGCGTCGCTGAGCGCCTTGGCCGAACTCTGCAGGCCGAGAAGCTCATTGAACGACAGCGGCACCTCCAGGACCCGACCGGCGCCGGACCGCGACACCAGCGTGGGCAGGGAGAGGGCGACGTCATTGAGTTCGTAGGCGCCGGTCTGAACCGTCGAGATGGGCAGCACCCGGTTCTGGTCACCCAGCACAGCCTCGATGATCCGCGCAGTGGACAACCCGATCGCCAGGTTGGTTGCGCCCTTGCCCTCGATGATCTCGTAGGCGGCATTGACCACGCCCTTGCCGATCGAGTCGCGGGTGGCGTCGTCGAACACCAGGGCCCCACCGGAGCGCCATTCCATCGCCGGCACGCCGCCGATGGACACACTCGACCACAGTGGGATCTCCGAATCGCCGTGCTCCCCGACGATGAAGCCGTGCACGTTTCCCACATCGACCCCGGCCCGCTTGCCGATCAGGTAGCGGAATCGGCTGGAGTCCAGCACCGTTCCGGAGCCGAAGATCCGGCCGGGCTCGATGTCCACCGACCGCGCGCTGGCCAGGGTGACGATATCCACCGGGTTGGTGACGAAGATGATGACCGCGTCGGGGGAGTGCTCGAGCAGTTGCGGGGTCAACGTCTGGGCCATCGCCACGTTGGTCGCCGCCAGATCCAGCCTGGACTGTCCGGGCTTCTGCTTGGCGCCGGCGGTCACCACCACGATCGACGACCCGGCGGTGACATCGATGGAGTCCGATCCGGTCACCACACAGTTGGGCACGAACTGGCTGCCGTGATTGAGGTCGAGGACTTCGGCCTGCACCTTCTTGGCGGCCAGATCGTAGAGGGCGATAGCCCCGGCCGATCCGCGGATCAGACAGGCATAGGCGATGGCGGTGCCGACGCTGCCGACCCCGACGATGGACACTTTGCTGGTGCGCTGTTCGGCCACCGGCCGATTATCGCAATCGTTTTCGGTCCTGACCTGCGAATGCGATAGGTTGCGGTGCAGTGACCGCCGACCTGCACGCCCACCTGTTGTCCGCGATCGCGTCGGCTCCCATGTTCGACGGGCTCGACCGGGCCCACGCCGAATCCCTTGCCGCCCAGAGTCGGCCGATCTTCCTGCCCGGCGGCCAGGTGCTGTTCCGGCGGGGAACCCCGTCCACCGGCTTCTACGTGGTCCGGGACGGCCGCATGCAGTTGTCGGTGTCCAACTCCGAAGGCGTGGTCAAGGTGCTGGAGATCATCTCGCCCGGCGGCGCGTTCGGGCATGCGGTGATGTTCCTGCGCGACCCCTACCCGGTGGACGCCACCGCGTTGATCGACACCCACCTGGTATTCGTGCCGGCCACCGCCGTCGACACCATCCTGGAAGGCGACCCGGCGGTGGCGCGGCTCATGCTGGCGTCGATGGCGAAACGGCTGCAATCGAAGGTCCAGGACATCGCCATGCTGTCGTTGCAGTCGGCGACCCAGCGCATCATCGCCTACATCCTGGGCTCGATGCGGGACGACGCGTCCGATGCCGGACCGTCGACGCCCGGCCGTTCAACCCAGGTGGAGTTGCCGGCCCTCAAGCAGGTGCTGGCCTCCCGGCTGGGGATGACGCCGGAAACCTTCTCCAGGGCCATGCGCACCCTGGCCGGCCAGGGTCTGATCGCGGTCGACGGGGCGGTAGTGCGCATCCCCGACATCGCCGAACTGGACGCCTACGCCCGCAGTCAGTCGGTGCTGTGACGCGGACCACGCCGCGGTCTTGATCTAGGTCAAAGCGCCCAGTCGCGCCTGTTCGTAGCGTCACCGGCGTCCATCGCTACGGCCTGATGTCGGCTGCCGCCGACGAAGAGGAGAACCATGTTTTGCTACCAGTGCGAGCAGACCGACCGCACCGCCCAGCCCGAACG
>CAZRFC010000471.1:0-3234 GCA_964598975.1 uncultured Mycobacterium sp.
GAAATCCAAGGTATCCGACGCTAACGCCCAGCTGGCATGTTCGCGAAATCCCAGCACCGACGCCCTGACACCGCACCGCGCGATTTCCTCCAGCGGCTGCCGGAAGGCCTGCCCGTCGGCCGACGCCACCAGCACGCCGGCCAGCCCCTCGGCATGTCGCTGGGCGATGTGGGCCAGCATGTCGCTGTCCACATCGCTGTCCTCGCCGATCTTCGGTTTGGCGAAGACCGCGAAGCCCACGTTGCGCAGCGCCTCCACCCAGGGGCGGACCACGTCAGCGCTGCCCGGGGCGATGTTGGTGAACACCGTCGCCTCGGGCTCGATCGACGTCTCCGGCGAACCGGCGGCCAGCTCCGCTGTCCGGGCCAGCAGCCAGCGGCCGAGGGCGTCGAAACGGGGCCGGTGTGCCGCGGTCGGCCGGCCGCCGAGGATGGCACCCAGCCCCATATCGAGATTGGGCGCATCCCACACCAGAAGTACCCGCTTCACCGCAGGTTGCACATCCGCCTCCGGGGGACCGTCAGCCGCGATGGTGATGGTCTGCCCGGTGGGCTCGTCAATGACGGTCATGCTCGCCTCACCCGCTAGGCCTTGATCCAGATAAGTTCGGTCACCGCTCGGCCCGCCTCACGTGCCTTCGTCTCGTATTTGGTGATAGGCCGTCGCACCGAGATCGGCAATGACTCGCCGGGGTGCGCCCGGCGCAACCGCGGTTCCGCGTCGCCGGCCTCGGCGATCTGTTCGGCGTAGCCGGCGTGGTCGGTCGCCGCATGCAGCACCCCGCCCGGTTGGAGCCGATCGGCGATCAGCGCGACAGTCGCGGGCTGCAGCAGCCGACGCTTGTGATGGCGCGCCTTGGGCCACGGGTCGGGAAAGAACACTCGCACGCCGATCAATGTCGCCGGCGGGATGAGGTGTTCGAGCACGTCCACGCCGTCGCCGCGGACGAGACGAATGTTGGACACCTCGGTGTCTTCCCGGCTGCGGTCGATGGCGCTGAGCAGTTGGGCCAGGCCGCGGCGGTAGACCTCCACCGCGACGACGTCGATGTCCGGCTCGGTTCGGGCCATGCCCACGGTGGAGGTTCCGGTGCCGCAGCCGATCTCCAGAATGAGGGGAGCGCTGCGGCCGAACCAAGCGTCCGGGTGTAGCGGCTGCACCGGCTCACCGGGGGTGACCGCCTGCCGTCCCAGCGCCGGCCAAAACCGGTCCAAGACCTCCTGCTGCGCCTCGGTCAACGCGGACCGCCGGGAGCGGAAACTGGTCACCCGGCGCTGGTGCTGCGCAACGACTGGGTCGTCGGGCATCGAGGACGTGGGCGAGTCCTCGCACTGCGCATGCATTGATCCATGGTGGCCCATCGAGAGGCCGATCCCCGCATCGCTGCGCAGATTGATACCTAACAGTTGCGATACCTCACAGTTGCCTTAGCAGCTGAGTCGCGACGACGGTCGGGCACTGCCACGATGACGCCGTGGTGGAGGCGACCCTGGCGGACGCGGCCGTGCTGGCCCGGATGAGGGAGGCGGTGCGGGTGTTGCGCGCGGCCGGCCTGGAAGTCGACTCCGCCGATGACCGGGATTCCCATCTGCGTCGGGCGGTGCGCTGGCAGCGCTACAGTCGCGGTCCGGTTTCGGACCTGCACCGGGCCTGCGCCACCGACGTCGTCCGCGGCTCTCTTCGGCTGTGGTCGTTGGCGGGTGGTGTCCCGGTGCCGCTGACGCCAGGCCGGTCGCTGGCCAGGGTGCAGTTGAGTGCTTTGGTTCGAACCAGTTGCGCGGTCCTGCGCACCGACCTCGCAGCGGAGGCGTCTGGACTGACCCGCCGCGGGGCGGACGCCTTCGAGGATCTGGTGCGCCGGGAGGTGCGGCGGGTCTGGCGGGACGTGGACGATGCGATGGTCGAACTCGGCCTGCCGGCTGATGCGTCGCTGTCTTCGCCGTACCCGACGCAGGTGGACTACCTGTTGCCGCCGCGGCGCCGGCCAGAATTGGAGAATCAACTGACCACCCTGCTCGGGGCGGGTTTCGGTACCGGAGTCGCATTGACCTGCTGGCGTCTCGTCGCCGTGCTGTGGCCCGGCGCGATGCCGGCCGCGGGCGTGGCGTGCGGGCTACTCGGGCTGGGGCTGACCGCCTGGACCGTCCTGGCCCGCCGCCTGCTGACCGAACGGAACGCCGCCGAAAGGTGGATGCTCGAGGGCGTCGCAAATCTGCGTCCGGTGCTGGAAGAGCATGTGGTCACCCGAATGCTGGTTGCCGAGTCGGCAGCCGATGAAGTTCGCCCATCCCGTTAACGGGGAATGTCTCCGCCACGTTAATCTTCAGTCAAACCTACGCGGGAGAAACGATGACCTCAGCGACCATCCCCGGTCTGGACAACGCACCAACCAAGCACGCCGGGCTGCTGGCCTGGGTCCGGGAGGTCGCCGAACTCACTCAGCCCGACCGGGTGGTGTTCGCCGACGGCTCCGAGGAGGAGTATCGGCGGCTGTGCGGCCAACTGGTCGAGGCGGGCACATTCACAGAGCTCAGCGCGACCGAGGAGCCGGCTTCATACCTGGCCCGGTCCGAGCCGTCGGACGTCGCCCGGGTCGAGTCCCGCACCTTCATCTGTTCCGAGCGCGAGGTCGACGCCGGGCCCACCAACAACTGGATGGCGCCCGATGAGATGCGCGCCACCATGACCGAGCTGTACCGGGGATCCATGCGCGGCCGCACGATGTATGTGGTGCCGTTCTGCATGGGACCGCTCGGTGCCGCGGATCCCAAGCTGGGAGTGGAAATCACCGACTCCGAGTACGTCGTGGTGTCGATGCGCACCATGACCCGGATGGGTAAGGCCGCCCTGGACAAGATGGGCGACGACGGTTTCTTCGTCAAAGCGCTGCATTCCCTCGGCGCTCCGCTGGACAAGGGGCAGCAGGACGTCCCCTGGCCGTGCAGCGATACCAAGTACATCAGCCACTTCCCGGAGACCCGTGAGATCTGGAGCTACGGATCGGGGTACGGCGGCAACGCACTGCTCGGCAAGAAGTGCTACTCGCTGCGGATCGCCTCGGTGATGGCCCGCGACGAGGGCTGGCTGGCCGAGCACATGCTGATCGTCAAACTCATCTCCCCGGAGAACAAGGCCTACTACATCGCCGCGGCGTTCCCGTCTGCCTGCGGTAAGACCAATCTCGCGATGATCCAGCCCACCATCCCGGGTTGGCGCGCGGAGACCCTCGGCGAC
>CAZRFC010000472.1:0-3223 GCA_964598975.1 uncultured Mycobacterium sp.
CAAACTCCCGACCCGTCCGCCGCTTCTGCGGAATCAAGTCGAGTTGTGCCTGTGTCACAAACCGCGTCGTGCCGAGCCGCCGTAGCGCCGCCCGTTGATTGACCAATGCGAACGCCTCGTCCGGCGAGAGGGTCGCGTACTCGGGTCGTCGCAGCTCGACGACAAGCCGCCGGTGTTGGTGTGGGTGAAGCATCAACCACCCCCTGCGATGATTTTGTCCACCGCCGCATCGACGTTGGTCTGTATCGCGGTGTCGGTCGCGGCGAGAATCTGCCCGGTCGTGGCAGATTTATTCGCAGCCAGGACATAGTTGATGAGCGAGTCGGCCTTCGAGATCGGATTAGCTAGAGTCGCTGTCGCCCACGTCACCTGGGCCGCGGACGGACTGGCGAGCGACAGTAGGGCGTGTGCCTTGACCGCCGCCGCAACCGCTACTTTGTTGCGAAAGTCGCTGTTGGATCGCAGGTCGTAAATTTCAGCGTAGGTTGCCATTAGTTGCTCCCGTCCGCAAACGTGTTGATGCCGAGCGAGACGTTGTCGTTAATGTCGGTGTCCGACAGGCTTTGAATAGCCGACAGTGTTTCGGTTGACTTGACGCCGACGATGAACCGCGTGAACTTCTCAGCCCATCCGTTCGGGTCACTGAGCGCTGACTTGGCCCACTTCAGGCGATTGGCGTGGTTTTCCGTGGCCGCTGACTCGAAGGACACGTTCTTTGCCGCGATCACAACCGCCGCGCGGACCTTGTCGCGGAGTATCGGATCGTTGAGCAGCGTTTGTAGTTCGGATAGGGTCGCCATGTTACAGCACCTCGATTGTGACTGCCCGAACGTCCGAGCGTGATGAAAGGATGTGGACGCACCGTTCCGCCGATTCGCGAGACTTAAACTCGCCGTACAGGTGGCCGGCGTCCGGTGAACCGTGGTAGAACGCGCGTACTTTGTATGTGCCCGGTGTGGTCGGTGGCTGCGTTTGGCACCCACAACCCTGATCGCTGATATTCAGTTGGATCATGTTTCACTTTACAAACGAGTATTCCACGAGGATCGGAGCTAATTCCCGCCCGACGGGGTTAGCACTTACCCACACTAGGTACAGTTTGCCAGTCGCGTAATCTAGACACCCGCCAGACACAAGCGGGCCAGGCGGGTAGTCGCCACCGGTCGGGGTGTAGATCGGCAGGTGCAGATCCGCGAACCGTACCACCGGTTCCCACTCGAACTTCTCACCTCGGCTGACAGCGAGCAACTCGTTTGTGTCATACCAGTACAGTCGCGACTTCAGCCCACCGCTGTTAGTGATCGCTCCCCCGTCGTACCCGATCCGGCCCGTGCCTTGCTGGGTGGTGAACAGCGTGCCACGGAACCCCGGCACGGAGCCGTCGAGCACCACACACGCCGACGACAGACCCTCACCACCGAGCAGGTCGGCGCACGTCCACGTCCCGCCATCACGCCCCATCCAGCCGCCGTCTCCGTCGTTCGGTAGCCCGTTGGCCGCGTCCAGTTCGTCGGACATGTGGTAATCGTTGGGACGTGGGCAGCGGTGATCGACTGAGTACCGCAAGTACACCTTGCCGTCCTGACCCACGAGACACGGGCCGTAGCTGCCACCGCTGAAGATCGAGTAGTACCCGCCGTGACCGCGAACCACCTCGCCAGATGGCAGGCGAGCGAACCCGCCCCGCGTCTGGAGGTTGTTCGATCCGGGCGGGTTGGGCAGATCGTCCACACCGATCACGTCCCAGGTGCCCGGCGCGAATCGTGTGCGAAACGCAATCGTATCGGTCCTGTCTGCGGTGTCGTACCCCTGATCGCCGCACCAGTACAGTGCGTCGGGTTCGTCGGGGTTCACGAATAGTCCGTTGACGTGTTTTCCTGATTGCCGCTTGCCGCCGTAGAGAGACTGCCCGAAATTCTTCACGAACTCCGTTGACCCATCCGGCTTGAGCTTGAAGGCGTACAGGTCACCGCCGGAATAGATGTGCTCGTCGCTGATAAAGACCTTCTCGCCGTTGACCACCCGCATTGCAAGCACACCCGGCGCGAACCCGGTCGTGCCCTCGACCACGTTGTACGGCATCGACCAGACGCCCGTTTGCTTCAGGTGCGGCAGGTCAAACAGAACGCTATCACCCGGCGGAACCGGGGGAGGAACCGGGGGAGGAACGGGAACCGTTTCCAATTTTGATACGCGGGCCTCCAGAGCTGCAATTCGCGTCTCCAGTTTCTTCAGGTCGTTCGGTGTGGCTACGGTTGTCGGCATGAATCACCCGTGTTGCTTGTCGTAATGCCCCGATTCGATCTTCAGATTCTTCGCGCCGCTCACCCGAGCCAGTGCCGCCAACTCATTGCCGATCGGCGCGAGCTTGGCGTTGATCTCCCGAATTTTGACTTTCGCTTCCAAGTATTTCGGATCGTTAACGTGCTGCTCGTAGAACGCCCGGAACGGGGCCAACTCCGCTTCGAGCGCGGCCTTTTCCGCTTCAAGTTTCGCCTTCAGCGCCGCCACCTGCGGAGCCTTCACCGCGTCGGACATGGGTCAGTCTCCTTGATCGTGTCGGGGATGTTCGCGCCGAACGCCCCGCCTTGATATTGTTGAACCACCGCTGCCAAGTATCCGCGGCAGAACGTCTGCACGAACCCGAACGCCATTGCATGCGTCAGGGCGTGTTCCGCGATTACATGCCCGCGGGCCGTTCCGCTGGGCGGCTCCAGGAACACATCGCCCACCCACGCCCCCGGATAGTCGATCCGGTACACCTTCTGCGTCCGCGGATGCCACTCGAACGCGAACTGCGGGAGCCGTGGGTCGCGGAAATGGTAGATGCGGTTCGGGTCGTCGGCGGCGCCGAACCCGAGGTAATCGCGGACCACCTTGTCGGCCGCGGCATCCATCACGCCACCGTGAAGAAGCTGGTCGTGTAGTCGAGCGTGAGTGTTTCGGTACTCGCCAAGGTCAGCGCGGAACCGTAATCGTGCCACGCCACGAGCGGATCGGCTGGGCTGGTCGGTGTGTCGTCGTAGGTGATGACGTAGCGAAACGCCGCGACCGAGCCGCCCGAGGCCGTGAGCACCAAGTCTGTAAACACGAGCGAGTACGTCCCGCTAGACTGCGAACTACTCGACGTTGTGATGTTGCGCGAACTGAGGTTGGTGTAGCTGATCTGCGTGATCTGCGAGAGCGTCGCGTTAGTCGCCGTCGCGTCGCCCGCCGTGTTACT
>CAZRFC010000473.1:0-3213 GCA_964598975.1 uncultured Mycobacterium sp.
CCGTCGACTACATCGAGGCGCACGGCACCGGCACCATCCTCGGTGACCCGATCGAGGCCGACGCCCTGGGTCGGGTGGTCGGCCGCGGCCGTGCCGCCGATCAGCCCGCACTGCTGGGCGCGGTGAAGTCCAACGTCGGCCACCTGGAGTCCGCGGCCGGTGCGGCCAGTTTGGCCAATGTCGCCTTGTCATTGCGCAACAACAAGAGTCCGCCGTCGATCAACTACGCCGGTCCCAACCCATACATCGACTTCGACGGAGTGCACCTCAAGGTCGCCGACACCATCACCGAATGGCCCCGCTACAGCGGTCACGCCATCGCCGGGGTGTCCGGGTTCGGCTTCGGCGGCGCCAACGCGCACCTGGTGCTGCGCGAGGTGCTGCCGGAGGATCTGGTCGAGCCCGAAGCTGAACCCGAATCCGAGCCCGCCGACTCGCCCTTGACACAAGCCGACGCCGTCTACGTCGGCGGCGTGCTGATCGAGGACGACGACGACCTCGGGGAAGAGACGGTCGCCGCCGCCTACGACTATGAGGCTGCGGACTACGGCGTCGAGGACGGCGAGCCCGAACTTCCCGGCCTGACCGACGAGGCGCTGCGCCTGCTGGAGGTGGCGCGCGAAGAGTGGGAGTCCGCTGAGAAGCCCGCACCCGTTGTGCCGCTGGCGGTTTCAGGCTTCCTCACCTCCCGCAAGCGGGCCACCGCCGCCGAACTGGCCGACTGGGTGGACAGCCCCGAAGGCCGGGCGACCTCACTGGAGGCCATCGGCCGATCGCTGTCCCGGCGCAACCACGGCCGCTCCCGCGCAGTGGTGATGGCCCGCGACCACGACGAGGCCGTCAAGGGCCTGCGCGCGATCGCCGAAGGCAAGCAGACCCCACTGGTGTACAGCGCCGACGGTCCGGTGACCAACGGGCCGGTGTGGGTGCTGGCCGGCTTCGGCGCGCAGCACCGCAAGATGGGCAAGAGCCTGTACCTGCGTGACGATGTGTTCGCCGAGTGGATCAACAAGGTGGACAGCCTAATTCAGGACGAGCGCGGCTACTCGATCCTCGAACTGATTCTCGACGACTCCATCGACTACACCGACGAGACCTGCGAGTACCCCATCGAAGTGGTGCAGTTGGTCATCTTCGCCATCCAGATCGCCCTCGGTGAATTGCTCAAGCACCACGGCGCCAAACCCGCCGCGGTGGTCGGGCAGTCCCTCGGGGAGGCGGCGGCTGCATACTTCGCCGGCGGCCTGTCGCTCGCCGATGCAACTCGGACAATCTGCGCACGTTCCCATCTCATGGGTGAGGGCGAAGCAATGCTGTTCGGCGAGTACATCCGGCTGATGGCACTGGTGGAGTACTCCGCCGACGAAATCACCACGGTCTTCTCCGATTTCCCCGATCTGGAGGTGTGCGTCTACGCCGCGCCGAGCCAGACCGTAATCGGCGGCCCGCCCGCCCAGGTCGACGCGATCATCGAACGCTGCGAGAAGGAAGGCAAGTTCGCCCGCAAGTTCCAGACCAAGGGCGCCAGCCACACCCAGCAGATGGACCCGTTGCTGGGCGAACTGGCCGCCGAACTCCAGGGCATCGAACCCCATCCGCTGACGATCGGCTACTTCTCCACGGTGCACGAGGGCACCTACATCCGCCCCGGCGAGGTGATCCACGACGTGGACTACTGGAAGAAGGGCCTGCGGCACAGCGTCTACTTCACCCACGGCATCCGCAACGCGGTCGACAACGGGCACACAACGTTCCTCGAGTTGGCCCCGAACCCGGTGGCGCTCATGCAGGTCGGCCTGACCACCGCTGCGGCGGGGTTGCACGACGGACAGTTGATCGCGACGCTGGCCCGCAAGGAAGACGAAGTCGATTCCATGGTCGCGGCGATGGCCCAGTTGTACGTCTACGGCCACGATCTGGACTTCCGCACCATGTTCCCGCCCGCCGCTGGGCCGGAGGATTACGCCGATATCCCGCCGACGCGGTTCAGGCGTAAGGAGCACTGGCTCAACGCGCACTTCTCCGCCGATGGCTCCGCGCTCATCCCGGGCACCCACGTCGCCATGCCGGACGGCCGGCACGTCTGGGAGTACGCCGGCGGCGGTGTGACGGACCTTGCCGCACTGGTGAAAGCCGCTGCGGTGCAGGTCCTTCCGGACGCCACCATCACCGCATCCGAGCAGCGCGCGGTCCCCGGTGAAGGCGCGCGGCTGGTCACCACCCTGACCCGCCACCCGGGCGGGGCGTCGGTTCAGGTGCATGCCCGAATCGAGGAATCGTTCACCCTGGTCTACGACGCGATCGTCACCCGCTCGGGTGCGGTGTCGTCCCTCCCGGCCGCGGTTGCCACCGGTGTCGCGGTTGCCACGGAAACGGCTGTGCCGCAAGAAGAACCGGAAGTCGAAGACGTCGCGATCCTGCACGACAACCTCGCCGCCGGCGCCGGCGTCGCAGCCCAGTTGGGCAAGTGGACCCCGGGCGGTACCGAGACGGTGCATGACCGACTCGGCCTGATCGTCGGCAGCGCCATGGGCTACGAGCCCGAGGACCTGCCGTGGGAGGTGCCCCTGATCGAACTTGGCCTGGACTCCCTGATGGCCGTCCGGATCAAGAACCGCGTCGAGTACGACTTCGACCTGCCGCCGATCCAGTTGACCGCGGTGCGCGACGCCAACTTGTACGCCGTCGAGCAGTTGATCGTCTACGCGATCGAAAACCGCGACCAGGTCGCTGAATTGGCCGAACACCAGAAGGGCATGACGGCCGACGAGATCGCCGCCGAGCAGGCCAAGCTGGCGGCCGGTGAGATCCCGGAGGCGCTGGCGGAGAAGCTCGCCGCCAAGCATCCGGAGGCGCATGCGGCTTCCGATGTGCCGCCCCCGCCCACCGATCCATCGGGCCCGGGAATCCCGCCGCCGCCCACCGATCCGTCGGGCCCGGGCGTGCCTGCGCCGCCGACCAACCCGGCCGGCCCCGACGCCCCGGCGTCTGATGTCGCGGGCCGGGCCGCTCCGGCCGCCAACACCCCGGCAGCGGCCGCCGCCAAGGTGCTCACCCAGCAGGCTGTCATCGATGCGCTCGGCACCGACGTCCCACCACGCGAGGCGGCCGAGCGGGTCACCTTCGCCACCTGGGCGATCGTCACCGGCAAGTCGCCGGGCGGCATCTTCAACGAACTGCCCGCGATCGACGACGACACCGCGACCAAGATCG
>CAZRFC010000474.1:0-2612 GCA_964598975.1 uncultured Mycobacterium sp.
AGCTGCCGACCTCATCATCAGCTCCATTGAAATGTCCATCAAGTCCAAGAAGGTCACCTACGACTTCGCCCGCCTGATGGACGGCGCCACGCAGGTGAGCTGCTCGGGCTTCGGCCAGGTGATGTTCGACCACATGTGATCGCGCCCCAGCGGGCGGCACGACGCCCCGCGCAAGAGCCCCGGCCCTCGAAAAGCCGGGGCTTTTTTGTTGCCCGGCCTCTGTGCTGTGTATCTCTGATGGATTTTGAAAATCAATAACGCATTGTTTTCAAACGAATTTCGGTGCAAAAGTAAAAAACACCAAAAACACCGAATCCGCCGCGAGCGCACCGGGGACGACCCGCACCCGGTCAAGCTCAGCGACGACAACGACGACTTTTGGGTGGCCCAGGCGCGGCGTGCCAATGTGCTGCTGGATGCCCCGGAATTTTCCGCCGTGGTCGTGGCGACCAACGGCACCATGGCGCGCATGCACACCGTGGCGCCGACCACGTTTGTGACCTTCAAGCGCTGGCTGGCCGGGCAGCGCGACCGCGATGCACCCAAGCGGCGGCGGGATGAACTGCAGGCCGATGCGGTGCAGCGGCTGGTGGACGAGTACCTGGTGGTAGAGGGCCGCTAGAAGCTCGACCCCGGCAGCTTGAGAAATTCGATTTCTTCGTCGGTGGAAGTGCGGCCCAGAATCGCGTTCCGATGGGGGTAGCGCCCGAATCGGTCTATGACGGCCTTGTGCCGCAGCTCGGCGGCGTGGCGCGACGGCGCATGGCGCTGGAACAACCCATCGGCCTGCGCATGAATGGTGCGGGACTCGCTGTGCATGTAGGGCATGAGGAGGAAGGCGCGTTCCTCTTCCTGGAAGCTGGACATCACGCCTGCGGCAAGGGCCTCCTGCGCCAGCACCAGCGCCATGGAATCCTGGCGGTACGCCAGCGGCGTGCCACGGTGGATGTTGCGCGAGAACTGGTCCAGCACGATCACCTCGGCCAGGCGCCCCGCCGGGCTGGCGCGCCAGGCGAACAATTCGCCCGCGGCGGCTTGTTGCAGGCAGCCCAGGAAGCGCTTCCTGAGCAAGGCATCGAAGGCCGGATCGTAGGTGCGCCACTGGTTGGCGTCGATTTCATGCAACCAGAATGCAAGAATCTCTTGGAACATTTTTGAATGGGGCATGCGCCACACAGCGTACGGGCATTTGCCGCGAACGGGTTGCGCTAGATCGGCAGCCAGCGCCACCAGAACGGTTTGCGCGTTTCCCTCGCCCCCAGCCCGCGCAGCAGCGCCACGAACTCATGGCGCCCGTGGCGGCGGGCGGCCTGCAGGGGCGAGAGGTCGTCCAGCTCGGACACCAGGTTGGCGTCCGCACCGTGGGCCAGCAGGTGGTGCGCCACCTCCGCATGGCCTTCGATCAGGCTGGCCACCAGCACCGTGCGCAGGATCTCGGGGTGCTGATAGTTCGGGTCCACGCCTTCGCGCAGGTGGTGCTGCAGCAGCGGCAGGTCGCCACTGACAGCGGCTTGGTACATGCTTTTCCAGTCGCCTGCGGACATGGTGGCCCTTTCGTCGAATGTGCGTTGTGGTCGGCGGCTGCGGGCGCAGCCGGGCGGGGGCCTTCTACCGGGCGAGCCTGGCGCGGGCGGTGCCCATCAGCGCCCGGGTGTACAGCCGGTGAAAGCCGGAAAGCGCGTGGAACGCCAAGCCGAAAGACGCCTTGCCGCCAGCGGCTGCGGGCTTGGGCAGCACCGCCGAGCCGAAGTACAGCCGGGTGGACCCAGCCCCCGGCTCCGCCATCAGCCACGACCGCGTTCGGCCCAGATGGTCACACAACAGCAGCTGGTTGCTGGAACGGTCTTCCACGCGCCAGGCGGAAAAGCTGGCACGGCGGCCGTGGGCCAAATCCCGGGCGGCTTCGTCCGTCGAAGGCTTGCCAGCGGCCAGGGCCAGGATCTTGCGCTCGACCTTGAAAAGCGGCGTGGTGTAGAAGGCCGAAATGTAGTCGGCCATGGGTACGTGTTGGGGCACGCTCATGCAATAGCAATCGGTATAAGCGCCGCCGCGCTGGTAGCGCTGGAGCAGGGCTTCTTCGGGCAGAACGGTTGCGGTAATGGGCGCCATGTGCGTGCGGTGGTTGGCAGAAGGCCCAAGTGTGGCAGCCCTGCGGGGCGCCTGCCCGGCCAGACGCTGCGGCGGCAGCCACTAAGACCCCGCCGGGTACCGCTTGCGCCCCAGCGCGAAAAGCGCCGGCAGCACACCCGCGATACCCAGCACGACCAGGGGGCCGGCCCAATAGAACGTGGGCAGCGTGATGCTTTGCGAGGCCACCGCACGGTGCAGGTACAGCAGGCCCAGCGGCAGGTTGAGCAGGAGCGCCGTGCCAGTGCCCGGCATGTAGCTGCGGGTGAGGGCGCTGGCCGCCAGATGCGGCACGAACACATTCAGCACCATGGCGAGCACGTAACCCGCCATCAGGTAAGCGCCAAGGCTTGCAGGCGCAGACACCGAAGCGGCGGCCGTAGCGGCCACGAAGCCCAGGGAGAGCCAGGCCACCGCCCACCGAAAGACGCGCGGGCGCACGGGCACGGCGACCCGCCCCGCGCGCAAGGACCAGGCCGGCAGGT
>CAZRFC010000474.1:2622-3201 GCA_964598975.1 uncultured Mycobacterium sp.
CCGGGAGAAGCTCGGGTACGACGAGGACTTCGCCCGGCAGGTGGAGCGCTTCCTCCAGGTTGTGGGCGAGCACGGCCAGGGTGAAGAGCCAGCCGAGGGTGGTTAGGGACACCTTGGGATGAGCCGCGTCGCAGGGCGGCGTCGGTTTGCGGGAAATATCGGGCTTATCGTCATTTTGACGGTTCGGGCCTAACGTTGTCGCTCGGCTTGAGCGAATACGAAGGGACTTCCCCAGTCCCGAGACGGTGTCGAGGCACCAAGATTGACTCGCGGAAGTTCAATCTGAAACGGAAAAGGGGAAGTCCATGACGGAGATTACACGGGCGCCGGTGGCGCGGGTAGGGGTCGATCTGTCCAAGCGGCTCTATCAGATCCACGCGGTCGATGCGCAGGGCCACACGGTGCTGGCGAAGGCCCTGCCGGTGGATCGGTTCTTTGCGTGGTGTGCCGAGTTGCCGCAGGGCTGCATCGTGGCGATGGAGGCCTGCGGCGGTGCGCATCATGTGGCCCGTCGCCTGCGCCTGCTGGGCCTGGATGCCAGATTGATCGCCGGCCACTTCGTCACGCCCTACCGCATGA
>CAZRFC010000475.1:0-3199 GCA_964598975.1 uncultured Mycobacterium sp.
GGAAGATCCACTTGACGATCATCTGAGCGATCATCTGAGCGAACAGCTTGAAGACCGTCTTCCAGAGATCCTCGAAGCTAACCTTCCCCGTCGTCAGGATCTGCTCGATGGCTCCAGCGAAAGTGTCCTGAACACCGCGAATGAAGTTCTCTTGAATGTCCGCGCTGATCTGCGCCCACTCGTCGCCCAGGTCTTCCGTGACAAGGACCGCTTCCCCGGTCTTGTCCTTGATGGCATCCATCAACCGCGTTGCGTCGGCCTGCGTCAAGCCGATGGCTTGCCAGTTTTTCTCAATGAATTCGAGCTCGCCAGCCCAATCGCGCGTGATCGGAACCAGCTCCCGATAAAGCGCCATCGCTCGCTGAAACTCTGCGGAGTTCCCCCCAAGCACGCGATCCGCCAAGCTCCCACCGCCGCCCTCGAGTGGGGCAATGGCATGCGCGGTCAACTCGGTGTTGAGTTCCTTGACCGCCTTGGATGTCTTGGCAGCCGCTTTCTCCTCCGCTTCCAGGGCTCGGATCACGCGCATAGACGCTTCTTCCATCGCGCGCGGATCTACGACCCCGCCAGTATTCCTGGGCGTACCAAACCTATCGAGGGGAACGACCCTGGTTTCCGTCGCTGGAGCTTCTTCTGGCTTGGCCCAATGCCGAATGAACCCGGTGGACTTGGCATAGGCAACGGACATCTTGATGAGGAAGTCGCCAAGCTGCTCGCCAGCCTCACCAATCGCGTTCTTGAGCTGCTTCCATTGCCCCTCGTAGGTCTTCAGCTCGTTCGCAGCCTCTCCGGAAACGGCTTCGCGGAGCTTCCTGAAGATGATCGCCTGCGCTTCCCACTCTGCGCCGGACTTCATGAGCAGGTCGATCTGTTCCTCCTCGACGCGGTTGAGCACGATGCCAACGTCCTTCAACGCGCGGAGTGAGTCTCCCGGCTCGTCCAGCGCCTTACCCAAGGCTTGCGCTGCCGCAACCGCGTCCTTGCCGGTAGCGGCTGCGTAGTCGAGCGTCAGCTTGGTCAGCTCCTGAATGTTGGAACCGTTGATGGACGAGAACCTACTGAGCGACTCGATTGCGCCCATGATCGCCTCGTCATCGAACGCCGTTGCAGACTGCAACTGCCCGGCGAACCGCGCCAATTCGTCAGCGCTGAAACCAATACGCTCAGCGTTGCGCGTGACAACGAACTCGAGACGAGAGTAGGCCCGCTCCGCTTCGATTGCCTCGTTGATGGAGCCGGAGATCGCGCGCGAGAAGACACCCACGGCAGCAGCCGCGCCGAGGTACGCAGTCGCCATCGAGCCGAGCTCGCCCGCGACCTGGCGACCGAACCCGCCGCCGCCGCCGCCGAGACGATCTTGGCGGCGCTTGATCGTGTCCAGCATCCGGGCGTACTCGTCGCCCTGGATCTTCCCGGCCTGGTAATGACGCGTCGCGGCCTGAAGCTGGTCGTTCAGCCGCTTCTGCGCCGTGCCAACGGGATCAAGGTTCCGCTTGAGCCGGGCGAGCTCGTCCGCCTTCGCCTTCGTCTCGCGCGCTGCGCTCTTGGTGCTGCGGGCTGCGGATTCCTCCGTCTTGCCCGCCTCCTTGAGCGCGCGAGTAAACCTCTCAACGTCCTTGGTCGCTTGCGAAGTCTCAGCGCGAAACGCAATCCGAACTTCGTTCCCCACTTATCGACTCCTCACCCTCGTCGTGCGCTGAATCTCGGCCTGCTGCTTCTCCATCTGCTCGAGACGAAGGCTCAGGTACTCACCGTCCATCTGTTCGAGGTAGTAGCGGTAGCGCTCACGCTCGACGGAATCAACAATGCCCTGCTCGTTGAGCCAATGGGTGATCGCCTCCAGCCGGATCGCTCCGACAGCGCCCATGCCACCCAACTCGCGCTGCCCGGACAAGCGCTGGAACGCATCCCAGTACGGCAGGGAAGCGGACGCGATCTCCGGCATCTCCTCCAGCACCCGCGTGCTCTCGCCCATCGCGTCCCGCTTCTCCTCGATGTGCCTTACCCCGTCGTCCAGGGCTCCCCACCTCACCCACCAGCGGAGAGCCGCGATCAGTTTCCCGACAGCACCTCGCGCTCGTCCGTCTCCTCCTCCAGCATCGCCTGCAAGACGTTCCCGATATCCTGCTGAAGCACCCAGTTGCGGGGATCGTCCAGAATGCTCAACGCCTTCTGCGGCGAGTACGGAATCGGCTTGCCTTCCTTATCTTCGATATCTGACCAGTCCTTGAGCAGCACTTCCACCAGCGCGCGGTTGGCAATGCGGACCTGCTCCTCAGACGGGAGCGGATGATCCACCTTGCGCCCGACCAAGCCGAGCCGAGCGCGCGCCTCGCGCTCCAACGCGTTGAGCTTCTTCTTGTAGTCCGGATGCGCCGGGTGAATCAGCAGAAGGCGAACGCCCGTCTTCGGGCACGTCTTCCACTCACCCGCCAGTTTCGCCTCGAACTGCTCCGCTGCGCGATCTACGTTGTAGCCCATCTGCCAGCCCTCTTAGCCCCCCGCAATGAAACGTGGGGGCGTCCGAGCCGGAGAGCTAGGCCCGAACGCCCCTATCCATCACGCCGCGATGCGAGTAACAACTGCCAGCGCGGCGGCCGAGCTGTTGTATTCGCAGGTAAAGCCGATGTTCTGCATGATGTCCGAGTCGGGACCGCCCGAATTCGGACCATCACTCGAAGTGAGCTGGATCTGCGGCAGGTAGAACAGGTACGCGTTGCCCGCCGTGTCCACGAACCGGAACCACAGGCTCTTGGCCGTGTAGTTCACGAAGTCATCCCACAGCGCCGTGGTGTTGTCGTCGGTGTAGACGCGCAGGTTCCCCGTGAACTCGAACGAGTTTCCGCCGATGGCGGCGGGACCGAGCGTGCCGAGGCACTCAATCGGCCGAACCGGAGAGCCGAAGTTCAGGTCGATCTGAGTGACGCAGTACGAAACAGCCGCCGTGCCCGGAGCGTTGCTCGACCCGACGAAGATACCCGTCACGTGGTCAATGCCGTTCATGATCTCGTTCGATGCGCCAGCGCTCGCGCCATACGCGCCAGAACCGGCCGTGGTAGCAGACTTCGCCAGCGGCGCCTTGCCGGCGAACTCGAGCTGCCCGGTCAGGATCTGGCCCGCCTGCGCGGACAGAGACATGCTCGACGGACGCATGCCCTTCGCAGCAATGAAGGTGGTGGTCAGGTCAGAGAACTGGCGC
>CAZRFC010000476.1:0-3190 GCA_964598975.1 uncultured Mycobacterium sp.
TCCAGGCAGTCGTCGACGGTGTAGCTGCGGTCCCGGCCGTGCAGGAAGGTGTCGACGATGCCGGCGTCGAACTGAAGGTCCGGGGCGATGCTGATGTAGCTCTTGACCGGGTGCGACGGGGCCAGCGAGTTGATGGCCGCCTTGACCATGGCCAGCGACTCCTCGTCCTGCTGCAGGCCCATCTCGCGGAAGATCGCCTGCATCAGTTCCACCCCGGCACGCCCGTAGCGGGCGTAGAGCATGATCGCGGCGACACCGTCGGGACGCAGCACGTCGGCCAGGGCCTTCATCCCGGCCTTCGGTTCGGCCATGTGGTGCAACACCCCGGTGGACACCACCAGGTCGAACTGCTGGCCCAGCGTCGGGACCTCCTCGATCGGCAGCAGGCGCAGTTCGAGGTTCTTCAGCGCGTACTTGTCCTTGAGGTACTTGGTGTGGTCCAGCGACGGTTGGCTGACATCCACGGCCACCACCTTGGCGGCCCGGTTGGTGTAGGCGAACACCGCGGCCTGGTTGGTGCCGCAGCCCGCGATCAGGATGTCCATGTTGGGGTTCAGCGGCCGGTCCGGCCACAGGATCCGGTGGGCGTGGCTGGGGTCGAACCACTGCCAATTGTTGTTCAGCCAGGACTCGAGGTTCTGGATCGGCTCCGGGTACTGCCACTTCTGGTACTGCTGGGCGACGACGTCGGCGCGGGGACTCTCAGCCATTCTCGGTACTCCTCAACCGTCTTTCTAGCCCTGCAGGAGGGGGTTGCGCTTCAACACCGGCAGCGGGAAGAGCACGTCGCTGTCGGTGTCCTCCAGGCTGTCGTAGAGGCCGATGGTGTACACGCCGGCCTCCTCGACGCGCATCGGCAGGTACTGGGTGAACACCCGGAACTTGACCGGGGTGGGCGGGTTGTCCGACCAGTGCCAGCGGAACTCGAGGCTGCCGACCCGCTCACCGCTGGGGGAGGTGGCGACGAGGACCTTCACCGGGTCGTAGTCGGTGCCGCCGAGGGTCGTCACCGCCACGACCATGGGCACGGTGATCTGGGCGGGGAAGGCCCCCACATAGCAACTGGTCATCGGGAAGCCCTTGATGTTGACGCCACCGGCGTCCTCATCGACGGCGCTCAATGACGGCGCGAACGCGACCACCCGCATGTTCTCTCCCTAAGCCTGGACGCAACGGCACCACCTTAGTCGCTGCGACAGACCCGATCGACCGCAGGTCCCCCCCCGCCGCGGCCGGTGCGGGAGTTTGCTCAGACCGGTTCGTGCCTCGGCAACTTCCAGCCCGGCCGCGGGTAGTGACAGGTGTAGCCGTTGGGGATACGCAGCAGGTAGTCCTGGTGTTCGGGCTCGGCTTCCCAGAACTCGGCGGCCGGAACCACCTCGGTGACGACCTTGCCCGGCCATAGCCCGGAGGCGTCGACGTCGGCGATGGTGTCCAGCGCCACCGACTTCTGTTCGTCGTCGACGTAAAAAATCGCGGACCGGTAACTGGAGCCGATGTCGTTGCCCTGCCGGTTCTTCGTCGTCGGGTCGTGGATCTGGAAGAACAACTCCAGCAGCGCCCGGTAGTCGGTCGCGGCCGGGTCGTAGATGATCTCGACGGCCTCGGCGTGCCCGGGGTGGTTGCGGTAGGTGGCGTTGGCGTTCTGCCCGCCGGTATAGCCGACCCGGGTCTCCATGACGCCCGGTTGGCGGCGGATCAGGTCCTGCATACCCCAGAAGCAGCCGCCGGCCAGGATCGCCTTCTTGTACTCACTCATGTCGTCCTCCTTGGTGAAAAGCCTGATGTAGTCGCCGTACCCTTGCGCTTCCAGGTCGTCGCGGTGCACGAACCGCAGAGCCGCCGAGTTGATGCAGTACCGCAGCCCGCCCTTGTTGCGCGGCCCGTCCTTGAACACGTGGCCCAGGTGGCTGTCGGCACCGGCCGAGCGGACCTCGGTGCGCGGGAACAGCATCGTGAAGTCGCGTTTGGTCTTGATGGTGCCGATCGGTTTGGTGAAGCTGGGCCAACCGGTGCCGCTGTCGAATTTGTCGATCGAGGCGAACAGTGGCTCTCCGGAGACGACGTCGACGTAGATCCCGGGTTCGTGGTGGTCCCAGTACTCGCCGGTGAACGCCGGTTCGGTGCCGTTGCGCTGGGTCACCCGGAACTGGTCGGGGGTCAGGTGGGTCGTGTCGTACTTCATCGCTCTTCCAGTGTGCGCCGGGTGGGCCCGGCACATCAGAGCCGGCGCCGCACGGTCATCGACCCGTCATCCTTCGCAGTCCACAGCCACGGCCAGCGCCGCACAGATCCGCAACATCCGGTCGCCGGCCAACCGACCCAACCGGTCAACCAAGAACGCCACCGACACGCTTTCCACCGAATCGAGGTTGGCGGCACAACGAAGCGGTACCGGATCCTCGCCCGGCTCAAGTACCACTTCGCTGGCCAGGCCCCGGATGGTCGTCGTGCACGGCGCTACTAAGGCCCGGCGAAGCCGTGGAATTGCCGCATCCCGAGACAGCACTACCACCGGGCGCCGCCCGACCTGGGGCATCTCGCACCACCACACCTCGCCGCGGCTCGGAAGGGCCGTCATGAGGCGCCGGCAGCCCGCCGCCACGAGGAGAGGTCGCCCCAATCGTCGGGCTGATCAGGAGGCTGAGCGGCGTAGGCCGCGTAACCCGCGTCGATCTCGGCAGCCCGATGCCGGGCGAGCAGAGCTCTGAGCGCTTCGTCGACCAGGTTTGCGTCGGTCGATCCTGAGCGCAGCTTGCGTGCCGCTGTCAGCAGGTCCGTGTCCACTGTGGTGCTCAACCGTATGCGGGCCATGCCACAACTATGCCATCGAATGCGGGGTTCACAATTCGCCCTCGACAAGGCCTGTGGATCATGTTCTAGTTCGTGCTGTGACGGGCGCCGACTTCTCCCGAGCGGAACTCGAGGCCGCCTTCGTCAACTTCGAGGCCACCGTCGACGCCGCCGCCCGCACCTCCGACTGGGACGCCTGGGTGGGCCACTACACCCCCGACGTCGACTACATCGAACACGCCGCGGGCACCATGAAGGGCCGCCAACAGGTGCGGGACTGGATCTACCGCACCATGACCACCTTCCCCGGCAGTCACATGACCGCCTTCCCGTCGCTGTGGCACGTCATCGACGAGGAGCGCGGCCGGGTGATCTGCGAACTGGACAACCCGATGCG
>CAZRFC010000477.1:0-3189 GCA_964598975.1 uncultured Mycobacterium sp.
CCGCTCGAATGCGTAGCCGGCCTTGGTGTCGACGAGCAGCGAATCACCCGGCCGCAGCTTGCGCGGGCGCTGATCGTCGTCCAGCGCATCAGCCACCTCGGGGGCCATGGCCTCGGCGGCGACCAGCGGCTCGGCCAGCCAGACGATCCGTTCCTCGTCGGCGTGGCCGACGACCAACGCCCGGTGCCCGTCGGCGAGTACCTCCCGCAGGGTGCTGATCTCCCCGACGGCCTCGAAGTGGCCGGCCTCCACGACCGTCAGGGCCTCGTTGAGCCGGACCGTCTGGCCCTTCTTGAGCTGGCCGACCTCGATGTTGGGCGAGCAGGTCAGCCGCATCTTCCGCCCCGAGGTGAACACGTCGACCGTGTCGTCGTCGTGGGCGCCGAGCATCACGCCGTAGCCGCTCGGCGGCTGTCCCAGCCGGTCAACCTCCTCGCGCAGCGCAAGCAGTTGCTGGCGCGCCTCCTTAAGGGTGTCCATGAGCTTGGCGTTGCGGGCCCCCAGCGAGTCGATCCGGGCCTCCAGCTGCTGCACCTCGCGGGAGCGCTGGCCGCCGCTGACGCTCTTGAGCTGTTCGCGGAGGATCGAGGCCTCGCGACGCAGGTGCTCCAACTCGGCGGCATCGACATCGTCAGCCCGGTCAGAGGCGCCAAACCCATCAGAGGAACGGTGTGACTCGGTCATATACGGCTCCTTCCGCGCACCTAGCCTGGTGCGGTGGATACCCCAACGCTACCGGCGATTGAACCTTCGTGGGCGATCAGACAATTTCGACACTCTGACATCGCTGTTAACCTTCGATGAGACTGTAAGCAGACGAAAGGACAGTCGTGAGCGCAAAACTCCTCGTCACGTGCATGGCGGCAGCCGTGATCGCCGGCGGAGCCGCGAAAGCCGTGTCGGCGGTGGTTTCGATCACGCCGGTTGCCTCCGCCCCCGTTCAATCGTTCGAGGTTGCTCCGATGGTGTTCGGGGCGCCGCTGCCGCTGGACCCCGCCGCGGACGTGCCCAGCGCCGACCAGCTCAACGGCGTGCTGCTCGGCCTGGCCGACCCCAACGTGCCGTTCGCCAACAAGGGCTACCTGGTGGAAGGCGGCATCGGCCGGATCGAGGCCAAGACAGCCGACGCGCTGATGCGCAGCGCGGTGGCCAAGGGCCAGGTGCCGTTGAACTTCACCGTGGGCGCCATCACCCCGGTGGCGCCGGGCGCGGCCACGGCCAGCGTCACCGCCGCCGGGCCGGCGATGGCGCCGACCACCCAGAGTGTGACCTTCGTCGACCAGGGCGGCTGGAAACTGTCCCGGGCGTCGGCGAGCACCGTGCTGGCTATTTTCGGCAGCTAGCCGGTTCTCCCCCGGGCTCGTGTGGATCGGGTGGCTCGAGTTCGACATCCTGCTCGGCGACGTCCGCTCGCTGAAGGAGAAGCGCTCCGTGGTACGGCCGATCGTCGCGGAGTTGCAGCGCCGATTCGCCGTCTCCGCGGCTGAGACCGGCTGGCTGGATCTGCACCGCCGGACCGGTATCGGGGTCGCGGCGGTGGCTGCCGACCGGGCCCACCTGGTGGAGATCCTCGACGCCGCCGAAGGGCTGGTGGCAGCCCGTCCGGAAATCGAATTACTTTCGGCACGTAGAGGTTTGATTCGTAGCGACGACTAGCCCGTATCGGCGGGCAGCGTGCGCTTCTTGCGCAGCGGCGTCGGCGTCACCGTGCCAGGTGCCAATCGGCGCGCGGAGATCAGGAACGCGGTGTGGCCGCGCATATTGTGCTGGGGCCGCACAGCCAGACCGACGACGTTCCAGCCGCGCTGCATCGTCTCCCACGACCTCGGCTCGGTCCAGCATTGCTGCTCGCGCAACGCCTCGACAGTTCGGGACAATTGGGTGACCGTCGCCACGTAGATGACCAGCACACCACCCGGCACCAGCATCCGGGCCACGGCGTCGAGCACTTCCCACGGCGCCAGCATGTCCAGCACCGCCCGGTCCACCGAGCCATCGGTGAGGTCGGCGCCGGCCACATCACCGATGACCAGTTCCCAGGTATCGGGCTGCCCCCCGAAGAAGGTGTCCACGTTCCGCCGGGCATGCTCGGCGTGGTCGTCACGCACCTCATAGGAGATCACCCGCCCGGCCGGGCCGACCGCACGCAACAACGAGCAGGTCAGCGCCCCGGAGCCCGCGCCGGCTTCCAGCACACAGGCGCCGGGAAAGATGTCACCCTCGTGGATGATCTGCGCGGCGTCCTTGGGATAGATCACCTGAGCGCCGCGCGGCATCGACATGACGTAGTCGATCAGCAGCGGCCGCAACACCAGGAACGCGTCGCCGTTGGTCGCCTTGACCACGCTGCCCTCCGGCGAGCTGATCACCGAGTCGTGGGCCACGATTCCCCGGTGGGTGTGAAACTCGCCCCCCGGCTTCAGGATCATCGTGTAGTGCCGGCCCTTGGCATCGGTCAACTGGACGCGGTCGCCCACTGCGAAGGGACCTGTCCTGCGCGGGGAACTGTCCTCTTCGCTGGCGCTCACAGCCGATCAGCCTGCCATACGAATCAGGCGCCGTTGCACACTCCCGAACCGCGGATCGCGTCGCCGTAGACCTTCATCGTGGCGTTGTTGGCATTGATCACACCGGACGGCAAGCGCCGGGCGACCTTGTCGCTGATCTGGCTGAGCTGGTACCACAGGTGGAAGAACGAGTCACCGTGGAACAGTGGCGAATACTCGCTCTGATCCGGGTAGTTCGTGATGTAAAGGGTGTGGACCCGCGGGTCGAGGAAGGCCGCCGACTGGTCGACGTTGGCCTTCAACACGTCCGCCGCGCCCTGGACCCCGTCCCACGCATCGAAGTTATCGTGCAGTGCCCTCTGGAAGCCCCAGGATTGGGCGCTCAACGTGTCGTACTGGGCGTTGAACCACTGGCAGGCGTCGCGTTCGGCGTCAACCATCTGCGGCGTCACCCGGTTCTGCCACAGGTTGTACGGGAAGACCGTGTAGTTCGGCGACCACCCTGAGGGGTAGGGCACGAAGACGGGCAGTGAGGCACCGTCGGCGTGCGCAACTGCGGGGCCGGTGAGTGTCGTGGTCACGGCCACTGCGGCGCACCCCACGAACGTTGCGACCCGCCTGACGGCCGTTCTCCAAGTGGAGATCATACGACGATTATCTTCATCGGGCACGATTCGCTGCA
>CAZRFC010000478.1:0-3182 GCA_964598975.1 uncultured Mycobacterium sp.
ACGACGACCGAGTTCATTCTGCGCTGGACTCAGCCGGCGCCTCTGCGGCGTCCGTGCTCTCAGCGGCCGGGGCCTCATCGGACTTGGCAGCCTCAGCGGTCTCGGCGGCCTTCTTGGCGGCCGGGGCCTTCTTCTTCTTCAGCTGCGTGGCCTCCCCCGACGGCGCGCCGTCGGCCGCGGCCAGCGCGGCGTTGAAGAGGTCGAGCTTGCTGGGCTTGGGTTCCTTGACCTTCAGGGTGCCCTCAGCGCCGGGCAGACCCTTGAACTTCTGCCAGTCTCCGGTGATCTTCAGCAGCTTGAGCACGGGCTCGGTGGGCTGGGCGCCGACCGACAGCCAGTACTGGGCGCGCTCGGAGTCGACCTCGATCAGGCTCGGCTCTTCCTTGGGGTGGTAGCGGCCGATGATTTCGATGGCACGACCGTCCCGCCGGGTGCGGGCATCAGCCACGGCGATTCGGTACTGGGGATTACGGATCTTGCCGAGACGGGTCAGCTTGATTTTCACAGCCATGAGAAAACTCCTTGATTTCACGCTGCAATTCAGCGATCACCGGCGGGATGCCGGAATCCGGTTTTGCCTCGCGTGGCCAGCGCTTGATTGTGCCAGATGTGCTGTTGCGGGTGCTAATCGCCTAAATGAGCTTGTCCATGCACTTCGTTTCCACCCGACGGGTGAGGCGCCACCCATCACCGGTTCGCACAAAGTCGTCGTCGTACCACAGCGCGCAGAACAAAATCTGGCCGTCACCAGCGAGTTTCATCGGGTTAAGGCACATCGTCCGGCCGGCGGCGGTGTCTCCTGCCAACCTGATGTCGAAGTTGCCGTTGAGGTGACAGAAGGCCGGAAAGTGCGGCAGCACCCCGGCGAGCCAGGCCTTCACCTGCGGATACGGCCCGTCGATTCCGCCCATCGCGCGGTAGTCGATGTAGGCGTCCGGGGTGAAGATCCGATCGAGGTCGTCGAAACGGCGCTGGTCGATCGCGGTGGCGTAGTCGACCAGCAGTTGCTGGATCTCCAACCGGTCCGAGATCTCCGCCAGGCTCAGCATGTACCGATTCAACACCGACGATGGGCGCCGCGGGCACCCATTAGGCTGATCGGCCATGGGCAGGCTCGCAGCCGCTGTCGCGGCTTCCCTCACGCTGTTCGCATCCGCCGCGGTCGGTGACGTCGCCGCACCGGCATTCGCAGAACCCAGTATTCAACCGGTGGGCTCGGTGCCCATCCCGGAGGGCCCGGCGCCGTCGTGGATCGTCGCCGATCTGGACTCCGGCCAGGTGCTGGCCGGCCGGGACATGTACGCCGCGCATCCGCCAGCCAGCACCATCAAGGTGCTGCTCGCGCTCGTCGCACTCGACGAGCTGAACCTGGACTCCGCCGTCGTGGCAAGTGCGGCCAACGCGGCGGTCGAATGCAACTGCGCTGGAGTCAAAGCCGGCCAGGTCTACAGCGTTCGCCAGCTTCTGGAGGGCACGCTGCTGGTGTCGGGCAATGACGCCGCCCAGACGCTGGCCGACATGCTCGGCGGGTACGACACCGCAGTGGACAAGATGAACGCCAAGGCTGCCGCGATCGGGGCCACCGACACCCACGCCACTTCCCCGTCCGGACTGGACGGCCCGGGCGGACCGGGCTGGACGTCTCCCCGCGACCTCGCGGTCATCTTCCGAGCCGCGATGGCCAACCCCGTGTTCGCTCAGATCACCGCACAGCCGACGGCGATGTTCCCCACCGAGAACGGTGTGAGACCGCTGGTCAACCAGGACGAACTGCTGACGCGCTATCCCGGCGCGATCGGCGGAAAGACCGGCTACACCTATGCGGCCCGAAAGACCTTTGTCGGAGCGGCCGAACGCAATGGGAGGCGACTGGTCATCGCCATGATGTACGGACTGGTCCGGGAGGGCGGTCCGACCTACTGGGATCAGGCGGCGACTCTGCTGGACTGGGGATTTGCCCAGAATCCATCGATGGGCGTCGCCACGCTTTAGCCGCAGACTCGAAGGCGCACCCGCCGCCGCAAGGCGGTTCCTGGTAGGTTTTACTTATCAGGAAGGGGAAAACGTGAAACCAAGCTCGCTTTTCAAGTCGATTGTTCTGGCCGCCGCGGCGGCCACCGTTCTGGCGCCGAGCGCATCAGCCGAGTCCGTCGACCTTGGCGAACAGGCGGACGTCGACGTCGTCGATATCGAGATCGAGCAGCACTGGACCGTCGAGGATCTCCAGCCCAGCAGCGACGTGATCGGCTACCGGCCGGCCGGCTCGCTGTGGGAGGCCACCGTCACCGCCGAACTCGACCATGGCGGTATCCCGGTGATCTCGGGATTCTCAGCGAAGTCAGGCAGCGACAACTACCCGGTTCTGTGGGGCGTGGCCAGCCCGCTGGGAATCCCGCCCAGCCCACTCTCGCCCGGCGGAACAGCGACCGGCAAGATCTATTTCGACGTGACCGGCGGCGCGCCGACCAGCGTGGTCTACACGGTCGACGGCACCGAGCCGGTGGTGTGGGGCAGTTCGGGCTAGCAAACGGTCAGCCGCGGAAGCCGGGTTCGGCGACCTCTTGCTCGGTGAGCTCGTAGGGCGCCGGCGCCAGATCGGTCGGTGTTGCGACGATGGCCGGATCCGTCTCGGCGGGCATGGCGGCGGGGGCGGGCGGCGCCGCCGGGCCTCCCGGGGCGTAGGGGTCGTAGACCGGAGCGGGTGGCGGCTCCGGCGCCGGCGGCGCCTCCCAGAAGCCTTCCAGCGGAAGCTCCCCCGGCACCCAGGCGAGGATGTCGCGAACGCCGTCGTTCCACACGACGCTGTTCGGCACCGGGCCGGTGACGTCGAAGTAAAGCTTGCTCATGTTGGACGCACCCTGGATCGACGGGTAGAAAATGCCCTTGAGGGTGCGGGCGCCGAAGCGTTCGATCATCGGATTGGTGTTGGTACCGAAACCGTCGATCCACAGGTTGGCCGAGTACAACTGTCCCTTGTGCGGAACAGGGTCATTGCTCGGACCGAAATCATTGACGACGTACCCGATGTAGGGCATGCCGTTGGGGCCGTTGAGCCGTTCCTGTTCGCCGAAGACCTTGATGTTGTCGGCGGCTGAGGCCGGGGCGATGTTGACCGCACCGACGCCGAACGTGATCGCGGTGGCGGCCAGGGCTGCGGCTAACTTCGTGACGTTCACTGATGA
>CAZRFC010000479.1:0-3162 GCA_964598975.1 uncultured Mycobacterium sp.
GTCAACCGACCTATCTGCTGGACCTCCCCGGCATCAACTCCCGCGCCGAGGTCTGGCTCAACGGCCACCGAGTGGCCGATCGACGCCAGATCGTCGGCATGTACGTCGACCACGAACTCGACGTCACGCCCTGGATAGCAGCAGGCGAGTCGAACACCCTGGCGGTCAAGGTGACTCCCGAGCGGGCCATCCAAGATGTCGACGGTATCGAACTAGCCGATAGCTGGTTCGACTGGATCAACTGGCGCTACCTGGGATACCAGCATCCCGGCGGCACCGGCGGGGTCTCCTTCGTTTCCGACCGCAACGCGGGAGTTTGGAAACCAGTGCAGCTCAGAGCATTTGGGCCGGTGGGCATCGGCCCGCCAGTCGTCAACACCGAACTGCCCCTGCCCGCGACCGACAGCGCCCGGCTTACCGTGTATGCCGGCCTGCGCAACTACACACACGCACCGGTGCGCGGGGTGCTGACCGCGACGATCACCCGCGCCGGTAAAGAACCCATCCGGATCTCCCAACCGGTGGCGATGCAACCCGGCGAGAGCCGCGAGATGGTTCTCTCCCCCGACGAGTTCGAGCAGTTACGGCTCAGCCGCCCCGATCTGTGGTGGCCGTACACCATGGGCCGTCCCGACCTCTACGATCTTCGATTGGATTTCATCCAAAACGACACTGCCACAGCTAGTTCCAGCCTCAAGTTCGGCATCCGAACGGTAACCCAGGGCCGCGACTCCGGGGCACGTGGCGGCAACTTTTACCTTACGGTCAACGGCCGGGATTTCCCGGTCCGGGGCGCTACCTACACCCCCGACCTCCTCTACAAATACGACCCCGAACGAGACGCCGCCATCCTCGGTTACGCCAAGGACCTCGGGCTGAACATGCTGCGACTGGAATCCAAGATCGCGTCGCCGCGTCTGGTCGAGACGGCCGACGCGATGGGTATTCCGCTGATGTACGGCTGGATGTGCTGCAACCAGTGGGAGCGCTGGCAACAGTGGGACGACGAGGACCGCCGGGTCGCCGGCGAGAGCATGCGCTCGCAGATCACCATGCTGCGCTCGCACGCCTCGGTTTTCGTCTGGGCCAACGCCAGCGACGGCCGCCCCCCAGCGGACGTCCGCGACGAATACCACCGCATCCTCGGCGATCTGCACTGGCAGAACGCCGTCGTCGACACGGTCTCCGCGGTGGCCCGCGACAGTTCGGGCACAACCCTCTGGGATGGCATCCAGATGAGCGGCCCCTACAGTTGGCGCCCACCGTCGTACTGGTTCGCCGGAACCTATCCGGCCACCCGCGGATCCACCGCCGAACAGGGCGATAACGAACACATCCCGCCTTATCAAAGTCTGCGGCGCTTCATCCCGCCGGACAAATTGTGGCCGATCAACGAAACCTGGTACTTCCACGCGGGTGCGGACCCGCAGAACGCCAACCTGACCAGTATCCGCACCGCGATCGACCTGCGTTACGGCCTGTCGACCAACGCGCAGGAATTCGCCGACAAGGCCCAGCTGGCCCATTACGAAAACACCCGCGCCCAGTTCGAGGCCTTCGCCGCCGGCGGCTGGGACCGCAACAAGATGACCATCTACTGGATGCTCAACAGCCACTGGCCGTCGTTCTTCGGCCACCTCTTCGACTACTACCTGCGGCCGGGCGGCGCCTACTACGGCGCGAAGAAGGGCCTGCGTCCGTTGTCGGTGGTATTCGACTCCTACGCAACCGGGGACCACCGCCAAGCCAAGGTGAGCGTGGTCAACCAGGGCCCGGAACGACGACGGGATCTGCGGGTCCGGGTCCGGATCTACGATCTGGCCGGCACGGTGCGATCCGACAGGTTCGCCGAGGAGATCGAGGTGGATGCCGGCGGTTATGCGCCGGCACTGAGTTTGGGCCCGGGTCCGACCGACTCCCCGGTCTTCTTCGTGCGCTGCGAACTGCTCGACGCCGGGGGCGCAAAGCTGGCGGACAACGTGTACTGGCAGTCCCAGCAGATCGACGACGTCGGCCCGGCTGGCAACGATTCGCCCTTCGAGGCCACACAAGTCAGCTGGGCCGACATGACCGCTCTGAACACGGTGTCCAAACCTGCACTTGCGATCACCGCTCGGGACGACCGATCCGATGGCGCGGTGACCATAACGCTGCGCAACCCGTCTGAGCAGGTCGCCTTCTTTCAGCGCGCCGAGTTGCTCAGCACCCGCGACGGTGACGAGATCCTCCCGATCGAGTACGACGACAATTACGTCACGGTGTTCCCCGGCGAGACGGTGGACATCCGCGGACGGGTCCCTACCGGTGGTCCGGATGCGAACTGGGTGCGGGTCACCGGCTACGGCGGGACCCCGGCGGTCGTGCCGATCCGCTGACAGCAGCCACCGTTGGCCTAGATTCGGTGGGACACCCCCCGCTGCCCGGAAAGGACACCGACATTGCTTGAGCAAGCCCTCGTTGTGGCCGCTGCTCTGGCAGGCGCGGTGTTCACCGCGATCGGCATCGTGGTGCGGCAGCGCGCCACCATGGACGTTCCCGACGACCAGGGTGTCAGCGCAGTCATGGTCTCGACTCTGGTCCGGCGGCCGCTGTGGTGGGCGGGCACCGGTGCGGCGGTCGTCGGTTACGCATTCCAGGCGTTGGCCCTGGCGCATGGATCTCTCACCCTGGTGGCTCCGCTGCTGATGTCCGCCTTGTTGTTCGCCTTGCCGCTCAGTGCGCGACTGGCCGACCGCCGGGTCAGCCGCACCGACTGGGGCTGGGCGCTGCTGCTGACCCTTGCGCTGGCGTTGTTCGTCTCCTTGGCCCGCACCCGGCCCGGTGACTACGAGGGCTCCGCGTGGACCGCGGTTTTCGTCGCGGCCGGCAGCGCGGTTCTGGTCGGGGTTTTCGTGCTTCTGGCCGGCCGTGTCTCAGATTGGCGTCGAGCCATCCTGCTCGGGCTCGGGGTCGGGGTGCTCTTCGGCGTGGTCGCGGTGCTGACCAAGATCGTCATGCAGTTCGTCACCGAGGGCAGCATGGCCAAGGTACTGACATCGCCGGTGCTGTACGTGTTAATCGCTGCCGCGGTGGGCGCCACGCTGCTGCAGCAATCGGCCTTCCATGCCGGATCGCTTCAAACCTCGGTCCCCGCGATGCTGGTGCTGGAACCGCTGGTCGCGG
>CAZRFC010000480.1:0-3157 GCA_964598975.1 uncultured Mycobacterium sp.
GCAGCGCGGTGTGCAGCACGGCCCGGTCCTCGGAGGTGTTGATGTGCTCGCCGGCGAGCATCGCGTCGCGACGTTCTTCCAGCCCCGCCGCCCTGGCCAGGTCCACCAGCAGCGCCAGCGTTTCCCGGGTCACCCGGTGCTTGCTGTAGTCGATATAGAGGTCACCGACGGTCAGCGTCAGTTCCCGCCCCCGGACGGGATCCTCGGCGAAGAGTTCACGCAGGTGCTTGCCGGCGATCTGCTCGTGATGGCGGGCCAGGGCTTTCCATGCCGGGCTGCTGGTGATGTCCCCGATGTTGGCACTCATTCTCCAGACCCTATGCGGCGGTCTGCCCTGATGGGGTAGATCATTGAGCTATGGCTAACCCAGATATCTCGCGCATCTTGGCGTCGGTTCCCACCGGCTTGTGGATCGGCGGTGAGGAGCGCCCCGGCTCATCGACCTTCGACGTGACCAACCCGGCCACCGATGAGGTTCTGGTCTCGATCGCCAACGCCGATGCCGGCGACGCGATCGCCGCCCTCGATGCGGCCTGCGCGGTTCAGGACTCGTGGGCGGCCACCCCGGCCCGCGAGCGCGGTGAGATCCTGCGCGCGGTATTCGAGGCCATCATCGACAAGGCCGACGACTTCGCGACGCTGATGACCCTGGAGATGGGCAAGGTGGTCGCCGAATCGATGGGCGAGGTCAAGTACGGCGCCGAGTTTTTCCGGTGGTTCGCCGAAGAGGCGGTGCGCATCGGCGGCCGGTACACCCCGGCTCCGGCCGGAACCGGCCGTATCGTCGTCACCAAACAACCGGTCGGCCCGTGCTACGCGATCACCCCCTGGAACTTTCCGCTGGCCATGGGAACCCGCAAGATCGGCCCGGCACTGGCGGCTGGATGCACCATGATCGTCAAGCCCGCGCAGGAGACGCCGCTGACCATGATGCTGCTGGCCAAGCTCATTGACGAGGCGGGCCTGCCCAAGGGTGTGTTGTCGGTTCTGCCGAGCAACAAGCCGCGCGAGGTCACCACTGCGCTCATCGACGACGGCAGGCTGCGCAAGCTGACCTTCACCGGCTCCACCGGGGTGGGCAAGGCGCTGGTGAAGCAGGCTTCCGACGCGTTGCTGCGTACCTCGATGGAACTCGGCGGCAATGCCCCACTGGTGGTCTTCGACGACGCCGACGTCGACGCCGCCGTGGACGGCGCGATGCTGGCCAAGATGCGCAACGGCGGGGAGGCCTGCACCGCGGCCAACCGGCTGTACGTCGCCAACCCCCTGCTGGATGAGTTCACCGACAAGTTCGTCAAGAAGATGGGCGAGATGAACATGGGCAACGGTCTGGACCCGTCGTCCAAGCTCGGCCCGCTGGTCAACCCCAAGCAAGTCCAGAGCGTGCAGGAACTGGTCGACGACGCCGTGGAGAAGGGGGCGACAGTGGCCACCGGCGGCCAGGCGCCGGGCGGTCCGGGCAACTTCTATCCGGCGACCGTGCTCACCGATGTGCCGCCGAACGCCCGCATCCTCAAGGAGGAGGTGTTCGGCCCGGTCGCCCCGATCGTCGGCTTCGACACCGAGGCTGAGGGGATCGCCGCGGCCAACGACACCGAGTACGGCCTGGCGGCCTACATCTTCACCCAGTCGCTGGATCGCGCACTGCGGGTGGCCGAATCGGTCAACGCCGGCATGGTCGGGGTGAACCGCGGCGTGATTTCCGATCCCGCTGCGCCGTTCGGCGGTGTCAAGGAGTCCGGGTTCGGCCGCGAGGGCGGTATTGAAGGTATCGACGAGTACCTCGACATCAAGTACATCGCGCTGACGAAGTAAGCGTCGAGCCCCCTTCCCGCGAGCAGACGCAAACTCGCACGAATTGCGCCGAGTATGTGCGAGTTTGCGTCTGCTCACGCCAGTAGGGGTCGCCGGGTCCGAGTTAGCCTCACCGAGGCAGGCGACTGAAGATGAGGCGGCGTCAGTGCCCGAGCCGCCCGCGCCCCATACGCAGCAGCAGCATCGCCAAGTCCTTGCCGTCCTGGCCGAGGTCGCTGTAGCGCTCGATGACCTTCATCTCCCTGCTGTGCACCAGCCGGGTGCCGCCGGAGGCCATCCGGACCTTGCCGATTGCCTGGGACACCTCGGTGCGACGCTTGACGGCGGCGAGAATCTCGGCGTCGAGGCGGTCGATCTCCGTGCGCAGTGCGTCAATATCTGATTCGGTGAGTTCTTCGGTAGTCATGTCGTCGTTCTCCTGGTGTGGGGGTTCTGGTCTCATCCGGTCCGGGCCTCACCCAAGAAACAAGCCCCGGATCGCAGATGCGGACCGCGGGGCTGTCGATTTGAGCAGCTATGCCTCCACGGGCACCGCGGACCGGTACCCGTAAAAAAATCGCTGCCTGGAATGCACGTCAAGAGTGTGCCACCCGGTGGCGTGCCTTCGCAAAGGGCTGTCGCAGGGCGGCGGTAAGTTGGGTGGGACATGAGTGTGCAGGCCAGCGAGTACAGCGCCGATTACGGTGACGGTTTCCGGGCTCCCGCGGTTCCCGACGAGCTGTTGGACGGGCTTAATCCCCAGCAGCGCCGGGCGGTGCTGCACGAAGGCGCCCCGCTGCTGATCGTGGCGGGCGCCGGTTCGGGTAAGACTGCGGTGCTGACGCGGCGGATCGCCTATCTGCTGGCGGCCCGCGACGTGGGCCCCGGCCAGGTCCTGGCCATCACCTTCACCAACAAGGCCGCCGCCGAAATGCGCGAGCGGGTGTCCGGACTGGTCGGGCCGCGGGCCCGCAATATGTGGGTGTCGACCTTCCACTCCACCTGCGTGCGGATCCTGCGTAACCAGGCCTCGCTGCTGCCCGGCATGAACTCGAACTTCTCCATCTACGACTCCGATGACTCTCGCCGCCTGCTGCTGATGATCGGCAAGGACATGGGGATCGACGTCAAGCGTTACTCGCCGCGTCTGCTGGCCACCTCGATCTCCAACCTCAAGAACGAACTGACCACCCCGGAGGGGGCCGTCGCCGCACTGGAACCGGGTGGGGACGACATGGCCCGCATCGTCGCCGAGGTCTACGGCGAATACCAGCGTCGGCTGCGAGCCGCCAACGCCTTGGACTTCGACGACCTCATCGGCGAGACGGTCGGGGTGCTGCAGCGCCATCCTCAGATCGCCCAG
>CAZRFC010000481.1:0-3153 GCA_964598975.1 uncultured Mycobacterium sp.
GCTGCGCGGTGCGGATGGTGATCTCCCCGCTGGTGCCCGCGTCCTTGGGGCGCATCACATCGTGAAACCAGCGCAGCGTGAACGCGGTGGCCCCCAGGCGACGCGCGCACAGCCATGCGGCCATCTGCACCAGCAGGCGGTGCGCGCCAAACAGCAGCCCGGGAGCCGTCTCGACCCGGGACATGAACTCCAGCCGAGCACAAAAGCGCTCGGGAAGCGTGAGCCACTCATAGGCTTCGGGGCGCAGGCCGTAGGCCTGGTCAAGCGCGGTGAGCAGCTGCTTGTCAAAACGCCGCCCAAGTCCCCCGCGCGGCAGTGCCCGCACATCGCCCAGGGTGCGGCAGCCGACGCGCGCCAAAGTGGCTTCGTGGCGCGCCACCTGGGTGAGTGAGGACAGAGGCAGGGCGTCGAGCAGCCTGGGCAAAGGATGCATGAAGCCGTCGCCTCGGCCGGCGCGGGCCAAGGCCAGGGCAGCGAGCCCCGTCGGTGCCCAGGTGATCCGCGCCCCCAGTTCCGCGGCGCCGTCCTCCATTGCCTGGCGCAGCACCTCCAGGCCGCCAAACAGCCGCGCGCTCGCTTGCACCTCTGCCAGCACGGCCTCTTCGAGCAAGGTCACCCTCGGTGTGAACTGGAGCGCCCAGACGCCGAGGGCGGCTGCATCAATGGGCGAGTGGGCGGGCGACGAGGTGGGCGACGGGACGGGGAGCAACGCGGCCCAATGCCCGAGCATCGGCAGCCTCCAGTTGGGAAGATGGGGTGGCAGCGGTAGCGGCAGCGGCGGCAGCGACCGGCGCGGGGATCCGGATCAGCCGGGGCGGCAGCACGCGTGCCAATTGGCCTGGCAGGGCGTGCAGTTGCAGGGCCTCGTCCATCGAGGCGCCGCGGCGCTTTGCGATTCGCACCTCCAGTTGCCAGCCCGCGCCCAGGGCGATAGAGAGGCGCAGCGGCGCCGATGACGCATCGCGCAGCGCCGTCACCGGTCGCAGCAGAAACACCGGTGCCTCGCAGCCATGGGCTTGCACCTGGAGCCGTCGAATCTGCTCCGGCCTGGCCTGGGGCAGCCAGGAGACGATGGCGCCTGCCGGATCGGCCTTGATCAGTTGCTCGGTCGCCCATAGGCGCTCTGCAGGGGTAGCGGCCTCTATCCAGACCACCTGGTCGACCGAGAGGCCGAGCTGGCACAGCCCACCCACATGCGGCTCCTTGGGAGGCGCCACCAGGTACAGGCGACCGCGCTCGCGCGTGAACGCGGGAATGGCAGGGCCGAGTAGTCGCCACTCGCAGACCGCTGCTTGCGCCGTCAGGAGTTCGGTCAGGCTGCGCCTGGGCCAGCCCCCACCGGGCAGCTGGGCATCGAGCGCAGCAAAGCCCGTGGGGACCGTGGACGCAGCCTGCCCGCCGATCTGGGTGCCGCGCCAGAGCGCCTCTGCCACATGCGCTGGGTAGGGCCTGGGCTCTGGTGCACACGGGCGCATGCCGACTGCTGGGTGCAGATCAGGCGCGTCGTCCGGGCAGGAAGGAAGGGGAATGGCGAAGGGCAAGGCGCGGACCGATAACTGTATAAAAGCACAGTATATGACCGCGTTGCAAGGGCATGCCAGGAGATTTTTGCTTCCGCCAGGGCACCGCATTTGCCATGCCAAGTTTGATAGCAGGCGATGTTGGCGCGGCGCGCGGCGCGCCGTGGATGGCCCCACCAGGACAAAACCCCCTCACCGTGATCGGGTATGTGCTGGCCCATCAGACCCCCGCCAGCAGCTCCCGAAACGCTCTCGCATTGAGCTGCGACTTGTCTTCCATGCAGTTGTTGAATACGGCGTGGGCGTACTTCACCGATCGGGCAACGGGTGCAAACCGCTGGGCCAGGGCCTGCAGTTCCTCAGAGTTGTAGGCGTAGTCGAAGCGCTCGGCGGCCGTCTTGGCGGGCTTGCCATAGGCCAGCGCATTGCGCCCGTGCAGGCGCAGCAGGGCATGCTCGGGATGGGTGCTCTCCCATACGGCCGGCACGCTGTTCGCCGGGCCTTGGGGGCCATCGACGATCGTGTGCACGAGCCCGAGGCTTCGCAGCATGGCCAGCGTTTCGGCGGTGGCTTCTTCGCTCTCCCACCAGCTGGGGTTGCGAAACTCGATGCTCAGGGTGTGCCCTGGCAGCTGCTCCAGGCAGTGCTCGATGTGTTCCACGACCTGTGGGTGGCGAGACACCGCGGGTGAGAACTGAAAGTGCACCAGGCCGAGCTTGCCGTTGGCCTGAAGCGGCACGAGCGAGGCGGCAAAGCGTCGCCACAGCTCGTCCCGCAATTCAGTGGCCATGTCCTTGTAGACCATCCTGCGCCCGGCCCCCAGGGCTTGTCTGATGTCCTTGGGCAGCACGTCGGTGCTCGTCCACTGCCCGGTGAACAGGCTGAAGGCCTTGATGTTGAAAACGAATCCCGGTGGGGTGCGCTCCGCCCAGTGCTGGGCGGTGCTCACCGAGGGGATGGAGTAGTAGCTGGTGTCGACTTCCACCAGGTTGAACTGGGAGGCATAAAAGCGCAGCCGCGCTTCGGGCGACTTCGCGCTTGCCGGGTAGAACCTGCCGCTCTCCAGCAGCGTCTTGTCCGTCCAGGATGCCGTTCCGACCAGCCAGATCATGGGTACCTCCTCGGCGCATCCTAGCCACCTTCTTTCTGAGAAAGCTGTATATTTATCCAGTATTCACAGGAGAAAAACCATGGAAGTCATCGAGTCCACCTACGCCGTCACCCTGCGCGACTATCCCGGAGAGCTCCCGGTCAAGGAGCGCCTTGCAGCGGAGGTACGTTACGCCAAGGCGCTTGAGAAGCAGCTGGGCGGCCCCGCGCAGGTGGCTGCTGCTCTCGAGACCATGACCAGCCTGGAGGATTCCGCGCCGGAGGTGGTCTCGGCGGGGGACCTTACGCTGCTCAAGGCATGGGGCAGGGCGAGCGTTGCGGCCAAGCAAGCGGGGTTCAGGGATCTGGGTGAGGGGGACGGGGCGTACTTCGAAGTTCGGTTGGCATGAAGCGCCTGGATGCGCTAACCCTGGTGGGCCGCGTTGCCTCAGCATTTTGATGCCGCGCTGGATGGATTGCTTTCTTTCCTCCGTATGAGCAACACACTGAGATCGCCTTCGGGCGCATGTCAAGCCATGTGTCC
>CAZRFC010000482.1:0-3146 GCA_964598975.1 uncultured Mycobacterium sp.
TGCGGGCGTAGCTCAATGGTAGAGCCCTAGTCTTCCAAACTAGCTACGCGGGTTCGATTCCCGTCGCCCGCTCCAACGCAACGGTGCTGGTGACGCGGCTGGTAACGACACCGTCGCGGATCAGCGACGAATCGACTCAGATCTTCATTCGGTACTGTCGGATACGTAGATTCGAAGACCGGTCCAATGCCCATGCCCGGGTGGGATTGCTCGCGGTCAGGAGGCACCGAGTTGACACCCATCAGCGGCAGCTGTGACACCCGGTTCGACGGGGTCCGCTCGGCGTTCGAACGAAATTTCACCCAGGACATGGAGGTAGGCGCCGCGGTGGCCGTCTGGGTCAACGGCGACCTGGTGGTCAACCTGTGGGGCGGCCACTCCGATGCGAAGCGGCGTCGCCCGTGGCGCGAAAACACCCTGGCCAGCGTTTTCTCCGGAACCAAGGGACTCACCAGCACCTGTGTGCACCTCCTCGCCGACCGCGGCGAGATCGACCTCAATGCACCGGTGGCGCGATACTGGCCGGAGTTCGGCCAGGCCGGCAAGCAGGACATCACCGTCGCGATGGTGCTCGGCCACCGGTCCGGCGTGATCGCACCCCGGACCCGGATGCACTGGAGCGAGGTCACCGACTGGGACCGGGTCTGCGATGCCTTGGCGCAATCCGAGCCATGGTGGCGACCGGGCAGCGCGCAGGGCTATCACATGGTGGCCTTCGGTTTCGTCCTCGGCGAGGTGGTGCGCCGGGTGACCGGCCGCACCTTGGGCCAGTACCTGCGCAGCGAGATTGCCGAACCGATGGGCATCGACGTCCACATCGGACTGCCCGCGGCCGAACATCACCGCTGCGCGGAGATGATCAACAAGCCGCATATCCGCGATGTGCTGGCCAACGGCGGCGCGCCCGGATACCCGACCGCTCTGGACGAGCACCCGATGGCCGGACTGTCGGCGGCGATGGGCTTCGTCCCGGACGACGAGTTGGGATCCAACGATCTGACCACCTGGCGATCAGCGGAGTTCCCCGGGACCAACGGCCACGTCTCCGCGCTCGGCCTGGCCACCTTCTACAACGGTCTGGCGCAGGAGAAGTTGCTCAGCTGGGACCACCTGAAGAAGGTGCGGGTCTCGCAGGGCGGCTTTGACTCGGACGTGGTGCTGGGACCGCGGGTGGCCGACCACGGCTGGGGTCTGGGCTACATGCTCAACCAGCGCGGGGTGGCCGGCCCCAACCTGCTCAGCTTCGGCCACGGCGGCTCCGGCGGCTCCTACGGGTTCGTCGACCTCGAACACCGAATCGGCTACGCCTATGTGATGAACTATTTCGACGCCACCAAGTGCAACGCCGACCCGCGCACGCGGGCGTTGTCCGACGAGGTGTACCGGGCGCTGGGCGTCCTCTAAAACGCCCCCGAAACAAGCCCTGAAGCAAGCCCCGGAACAAGCCTCCGAGACAGCAAAGTCTCATCCCCGCACACCACACCGCGCGCTCGGTACTGTGGACGCCATGAACACTGGTCTGCTGCTGATCCTGCTGGCCGTCCTCGGTCTTCTCGCCGTGACGATGCTGAGTTCGTCGCGCAAGTCCGGCGGCCGGGCCGCCGACAGTCTCGCCGACGCCAAAGCCGATGCCCGCCGGGTGATCGAGCGCCTCGGTGGCCAGGTACTCAACCTCACCGGAACCGACCAGGCCTCCCAGCAGGCGCTGGCCGACGCCTCGGAGCGGTTCACCGCCGCCTCCTCGCAGATCGAGCAGGCAACCACGGCCAAGCAGGCCATGCTGGCCAAGGAAAGCGCCATCGAGGGCCTCTACTACGTTCGCGCGGCACGCACCGCGATGGGCATGGATCCCGGGCCGGAACTGGAGACGATGGCCGGCCAGAAGGCGGCCGGTTCAGTCACCGAAGACCGTCGCATTCAGTTCGAGGGCCGTGAGATCGAGGCATCCCCCGTGCCGACCCAGAACACGCCGAACTACTACCCGGGCGGCCAGGTGGCGGGCCGGCCGGTTCCGGCGGGCTGGTACTCCGAGCCGTGGTGGAAGCCGGCGTTGCGCGCCGGGGCCTGGGGCGTGGGTTCGGTGCTGCTGTTCGACGCATTGTTCTCCGGGATGCACGGGGTGGGCTACGGTGCCTCCGGCTTCGAGAGCGGCTACGGCTCAGGTTTCGATCAGGGCTTCGACGCGGGGTACGACCAGGGCATGGATGCCGCCGGCGGCGACTACGGCGGCGGTGACTTCGGTGGCGGCGGCTGGGACGGCGGCGGCGGCGACTTCGGCGGCGGCTGGGACGGCGGCGGCGGCGACTTCGGCGGCGGGGATTTCGGCGGGTTCGACTTCTGAGACCGAGCCGCTACCGCTGGCAGGTCGGGCACCAGAACAGGTTGCGGCCCTCCATCTCCGCGGTGCGGATGGGACTGTCGCACAGCCTGCACGGCTCACCGGCGCGCCGGTAGACGTAGGTTCGGGGTCGTCTGGGCCCGTAGGGCGGCGCACCGTGGTCGTCTTCGGGCCGGATCACGATGATCCGGCCGCGGCGAACCCCCACCTTCATCAGTTCCACCAGATCGGCCCAGGCCAGACGAAACTCGATCTCGTCGATGTCCCGCCCGGCCCGGTAGGGGTCGATACCGTGGCGGAACAACAACTCGGCACGGTAGACGTTGCCCACTCCGGCCAGCACCGACTGATCCATCAGCAGAGCTCCGATTGCCTTGCGGGACTTACTGATCCGCGCCCACGCCAGCTCCGGCTCTGCGTCGCTGCGCAGCGGGTCGGGCCCAAGCCGAGCTTGTATTGCCGCTCGCTGCGCCTCGTCGATCACCTCACAGGCGGTGGGGCCGCGCAAGTCGGTTCCGTACTCGTTCCCGACAATCCGCATCCGCACCTGGCCGCGCGGTTCGGGCATCGGGATGCGGTGCTCCCGGAAGGTGCCGTACAGCCCGAGGTGGACGTGAACGATCGCACCCGACCGGTACTCGTGGAACAGGTGCTTGCCCCACGCCGTGGCCCGGCGGAACTCCACACCGTCGACCATCGCCGAGTCGGCGAACCTGCCCTGCGGACTGGAGACCCGAACCGGGGATCCGGCGAAGCGCCGTTGATGCAACCGGGCCAGCCGGTGCAGGGTGTGGCCCTCAGGCACCCG
>CAZRFC010000483.1:0-3107 GCA_964598975.1 uncultured Mycobacterium sp.
CTTCGCCTGATACTCGAATAGGTCCATGGGCTCTCTGCTGGGCTCTCTACTAGGTCCGTGGTTGGACGTCCGTGGTTTGACCAAGTCGCTCCGAGGGAACTGTATCTGCAGGCGACAGGCCATTACAGCCCCGCCCATGGAATGAAATGGGCCCACACCGGGTCGAGGTGACACAGGTCACAATCCCCGGTGATGTTGTCGCTTGGGTTGCGACGCCCACGTCACTTTGGTTACCGTTCTCCGGTCTAGATAACGCTTTGGTCACGGACTTGAGGACTTGGTTTTGACGCAGCTTAGGTCGGCCCCATCTACGTATCCGCGCATGCGAACCTCGGCTGCATCTCCATCACCCGAGGTCATCGACATGTCAGACGTCGAGGATCTGACCCCGCTGCTCGACGTCCCCGCCGAGTTCGCCGCACCCCGCCGGCGGCCGGAAGAGCCGATGTACAGCAGCTCCGAAGTGACCGACATGCTGCCGCGCACCCCCAAGCACCGCCGCCAGCCGACCAGCGCCGCCAGGGGCCGCGCGCTGATCGCCGCCATGGCCGCCGGGGCGGCCGCTGCCGCGGCCTGGGTCACCATGGTCCGGCCGACGCCGCAGACCACCACCCGGACCGTCCTGGCCTCCGACGTGACACCGAAGGAGAGCGGTGCCCTGGCCCGGGGGCCTGAGCTGGTGGCGCTGACGCCCGCCGCCAATACCGCGGTGCACAGCGAGGAGTTCGCCCGCGGGGTGGCCTACGCCGCCGAGCGGGCGCAGCGTGAGGCCCTGCTGCAGCGTCCGCGCTACGCCCTGCCGACCCGCGGAATCTTCACCTCCGGCTTCGGCTACCGCTGGGGCGCCCTGCACGACGGCGTCGACGTGGCCGGCCCGATCGGCACCCCGATCTTCGCCGCCGCCGACGGCGTCGTGAAGGAAGCCGGCTACACCAACTCCGGCTACGGCGCCTGGGTCCTGATCACCCATTCCGACGGGACCGTGACCCGCTACGGGCACATCGACAGCTGGAACGTTCAGGTCGGCCAGCGGGTTCTCGCCGGCGACCAGATCGCCACCATCGGCAACCGCGGCAACTCCACCGGCCCGCACCTGCACTTTACGGTCCTGCTCGGCGGCCACAACGCCACCGACCCGGTCCCGTGGCTGGCCGCGAACGGCGTCTCCATCGGCCCCTACGTCGGCTAGCACGTGCCCGGGCCGAGTGGCCCAGACTCACCTCATATCCGGCGCAACCCCACCGGTCCGGTTCCGCAACCCGACGACGCCCGCACCCATCTCATCCGGCGCACGCCACTTCGTCGCGACATCCCCGAACCGCCCACCACGTTCATCGCCCCACCGACCGGCGATGGCCCCTCCGGCCGCACCGCCATCGCCGCGGCAGCACTCGCCATCCTCAGTGGCTGGCCGACTGCCGTCCTGGCCACCGATCTGGTCGGCGGATGGTGGGACACCGACCGGCTGTTCTGTCTCGCGGTGGCGTTTCTGACGCTAGTGTTCGCGGCGTCGACGGTGTGCGGGGTGATCCTGCTGATGCTCCGGCGCAACGCGGGCCGCTTCCTGGTGGCATTCGGGGCGGCGCTGGCACTGCTGACCTTCGGCAGCGTCTTTGTGGCCGGCGCGCGGGTGGCGTGGCCGGTCTACCTCATACCGGTGCTTCCGTTGGCGTCACTCGTTCTGGCGCTGCACCCTGCGACCAGACGGTGGTGCGGCGCGCGACGCGTCTAAAGCTTCTGCACCGGCGCGTGATTGTGCATCAGCTTGACCCGCCCAGCGCTGCCGAAGTCGATCAACGACATCGCCGACTCCCCGTTTCCGGAAACTTCCTCGACGCGACCCAGACCATACTTGTCGTGATTGACCCGGTCGCCCGGTTCCAGGACGATCAGCGGCCGCTTCACCGCGCCCGATCGCATCGGCGACGGCCGGCCGCCGCCGGGCGGGGAGAACCGTCCGGCAACCGGGGCGCTCAAGCCTGAACCAACACCCGGCCCCGGGTCGGTACGCCGCCAGTCGATGAGGTCCTCGGGGATCTCGCGCAGGAACCGCGACTCGGGGTTGAGCATGGGCTGACCCCACGACGAACGGATCTTGGCCCGCGAAAGATAGAGCCGCTGGCGGGCCCTGGTGATTCCGACGTAGGCCAGTCGGCGTTCCTCGGACAGTTCGGTCGGATCGCCGAGGGCACGCATGTGCGGGAACATGCCGTCCTCCCAGCCGGTGACGAACACCACCGGGAATTCGAGCCCCTTGGCGGTGTGCAGCGTCATCAGGGTGACGATCCCCGCGTCGCTATCCGGGATGTCATCGGAATCGGCGACCAGCGAGACCCGTTCCAGGAATTCAGCCAGCATCCCGGTCTGCGGGACGTCGTCGTCCTCGTCATCTGCCGAATCTTCCGTAGCCAGTGCCGCGGCGTTGGCCCGGTCGATGCTGAATTCGTGTGCGACGCTGACTAATTCGTTGAGGTTGTCCAGCCTCGCCAGATCCTGGGGGTCGCTGGAGGACTCCAGTTCGCGGCGGTAGCCGGTGCGGTCGAGGACCGCCTCTACGAGGTCCCCGAGTTCCCCCCGATTGGCGGAGTCCAACCGGCCGCGCAACTCGTCGAGCAGTTCGACGAATCCGGCGATCGCTTTCTCCGACCGGCTGTTCAGCATCGGAACCTGGCCCTCTGCGGCGGCGACCAACGCGTCTGCGAATGTCGCGCCGGTGTTCTCGGCATAGACCGCGAGACACGCCTCGGCACGGTCACCGATCCCACGACGCGGGGTGTTGAGGATCCGGCGCATGCTCACCGCGTCCCCCGGGTTGTCCAGCACCCGCAGGTAGGCGACGATGTCGCGAATCTCCTTGCGCTCGTAAAACCTCACGCCGCCGACCACCTTGTACGGGATGCCGGCGCGGATGAAGACCTCTTCCAACGCGCGTGAGGAGTTGTTGGTCCGATAAAAGACCGCCACGTCGTTGTAGGTGTGGCTGGAGCCCCCGACAGCATTCCCGACGAGGGTGTCGATCTCGCCGGCGACGAAGCGGGCCTCGTCGTGTTCGTTGTCGGCGACGTAGCCGACGATCAATTCACCGTCACCGGCGTCGGTCCACAGCC
>CAZRFC010000484.1:0-3106 GCA_964598975.1 uncultured Mycobacterium sp.
GGACCGTCATCGGCGCGTAAGCGGCAAGGTCTTTTTCTCTGGCACCATCGACGTACACCTTTGCGACGGCGAACGGTTCGAGAGGAGATCGGGGCGGTGGGCCTGTTCGACAGGATCCGGCGGAAGCAGCGAAACACGGGGAACAACCCCCGAGGAGCCCCCGACCTGCGATACCTCCGCCAGTGGGCGGCCGAACGCTCCGGGGTGGAGGCGTTTGTCGAACCCCAGACCCCCGTCACCCCGATGACGGTCGTGCTGGTCGCCGCGGACGGGGAGTGGACCCGCCGCCAGGCCGGGGGACCCGCCGGTGCCCGGCGAATCGGGGAACGGTTGGGCATTCCCGTCTACGACGTGCAGAAGGTCGGCTACCCGCAGCGGATGCGCGACCACGACGCCCGGCGCCGGATCGCCCGCCGCCGAGCCCAACGCGCCGAACTCGAAGGGCAATAATCGTCGGATGCCGACCAGCCACATCGAGTCCCATGACGGAACCCGGCTCGCGGTCTACGAGGAGGGCAATCCGGACGGGCCCACCGTGGTGCTGGTGCACGGCTGGCCGGATTCGCACGTGTTGTGGGACGGCCTGGTGCCGTTGCTGGCCGACGACTACCGGATCATCCGCTACGACAACCGGGGCGCCGGGAAGTCCGCGGTGCCCGACGACGTGGCGGCCTACCGCGTGGCCACCCTGGCCGACGATTTCGATGCCGTCGTCTCGCAGTTGTGTCCCGGTGAGAAGGTCCACGCGGTCGGCCACGACTGGGGTGCGGCGACTCTGTGGGAGTACGTCACCCGGGCGGATGCGGCCGACCGGGTCGTGTCCTACACCTCGGTCTCCGGTCCCGACCCGGGGCACCTGAGCCGATTCATCCGGCACGGACTGGCCCGTCCCTACCGCCCGAAGCGGTTCGCCCGGTCCTTCGCCCAGGCTGCCCACTTCAGTTACATGATCGGCTTCTCGATCCCGGTGCTCGCCCCGGCGGCGATGCGGACGTTCCTGGCCAGGTGGATGAACCGCCACCTGATCACCGCCGGAATCCCCGCGCAGCAACGCCACCAGGGCGCAACCTTCGTCGCTGACGCCACCAACGGTCTGAAGATCTACCGGGCCAACTTCTTCCGCGCGCTGAGGTCTCCGGCGCGGGACCGGTACGTATCCGTTCCGGTGCAGTTGCTGGTCAACTCCGAGGACAAGTTCGTCCGGCCGCACGTGTACGACGACACGCCGCGCTGGGTGTCGCGGCTCTGGCGTCGCGACATCCGCGCCGGCCACTGGTCGCCGATGTCGCACCCGCAGGTGCTGGCCGCGGCCGTGGACGAGTTCGCCCGATACCTCGACGGTGCGCCGGCCGACCGGTCGCTGCTGCGCGCCGAGGTCGGCCGGCCGCGAAAACCCTTCGGCGACATGCTCGTTGCGGTCACCGGCGCCGGCAGCGGCATTGGGCAGGCGACCGCGCTGGCGTTCGCCGCCCAGGGCGCGGAGTTGGTGGTCAGCGACATCGACGAGGCCGGCGCCGCCGCGACCGCCGCCCGGATCGTGGCCGGGGGCGGTGTGGCGCACTCGTATGTTCTCGACGTCGCCGACGCCGACGCCGTAGAGCGCTTCGCCGGACAGGTCTGCGCCGAGCACGGCGTACCCGACGTCGTGGTCAACAACGCCGGTATCGGCGCGGCCGGGGCATTCCTGGACACTCCCGCAGAGCAGTTCGACCGGGTGCTCGACGTCAACCTCGGCGGGGTGGTCAACGGCTGCCGCGCCTTTGCGCGCCGCCTGGTCGAGCGCGGGACCGGGGGGCACATCGTCAACGTCGCCTCCATGGCGGCCTACGCGCCGTTGAGTTCGCTCAACGCCTACTGCACCTCCAAGGCGGCGGTGTACATGTTCTCCGATTGTCTGCGTGCCGAACTCGACGCCGCCGGGGTGGGCCTGACCACCATCTGCCCGGGGCTGATCAACACCAACATCGTGTCCGCCACCGGCTTTCACACCCCGGATGGCCGGCAGTCCGCGGTTCCGGTCCGGCGCGCCCAGTTGGAGCGGATGTTCGAGTTGCGCCGATACGGCCCGGAGAAAGTGGCGACCGCCATCCTGTCGGCGGTGCGGGCGAACAAGGCGGTGCGCCCGGTGACCCCCGAGGCTTATCTGTTGTACGGCACCTCCAGGTTTCTGCCACCGGTTTTGCGCAGCACCGCCCGCGGAAAAGTGGTCTGATAGCGAACGTGCATTGGTTCGCTGACAGTCCGCTGCTGACCCTCTTCACCTGTATCGGGCTGGGCAGCGTCTTCGGCCGTATTCGCTTCGGCCCGGTGTCTTTTGGGCCGGCCGGGGCGCTGTTCGTGGCACTGGCGCTGTCGGCCCTGGAGCCGCGGGCCGCGCTGCCGCCGATCATCACCAACCTGTCGCTGTGCGTGTTCTGCTACATGGTGGGAATCGCTGCCGGCCCGGCGTTCATCGGCGCGATCCGAACTGGTTGGCGTCCGGTGGTGGTGTCGCTGGCGGCGGTGTTCGCGATGGCCGGTTCCGGGCTGTTCATCGGCCGGGCGCTCGGATTCGACACCGGCACCATCGCCGGGGCGTTCTCCGGTGCGGGTACCGCCACCGCCGCGCTCGGCGCGGTCCAGCAGCAACTCGCCGCCGGCGGCGACATCCCGCCGCAACCCGCAATCGGCTACGCGGTCGCGTACCCGATCACGGTCCTGCTGACAATCCTGGCCTGCACCTACCTGATCAGCGCCGGCAAACGTAAGCCCACCGCCGAGGATCAGGAGGCGGTCTCGCCGATCGTGATCCGGACCGTCGAACTCGTCGGCGATCCCGGACTGAACATCCACGCCCTCGAGGAGCGTTACGGGGCGGTGGTGTCCCGGCTGACCCGCGGCGGCCGCACGGTGGTGGCTCACGCCGCCGAGGATCTGGCCGCCGGTGACCTGCTGACGGTGACCGCCCGCGAGGACGTGGGCGAGAAACTCACCGCCGACCTCGGGCGGCTGGCACCCCGGGAGCCGTGGCTGGACCGTTCCAGCATCGACTTTCGGCGGATCTCGCTGTCGAATCCCACTTACGTCGGTCGGCAGTTGCACGACCTGCGAATGGAGGAGCGGTTCG
>CAZRFC010000485.1:0-3076 GCA_964598975.1 uncultured Mycobacterium sp.
TGGACTACCGGCTGGAGGCCAACAACCAGCGGGCGTTCGCCAAGGCCTACGAGGGACATCCGCACTTCGCGATCCCGCACATCGTGGGCAGCTCGCCGAAGGTCGTCGTCAGCGAATGGATCGACGGCAAGCCGCTCGCGGAGATCATCCGGTCCGGCAGCCGCGAGGAGCGAGATCTGGCCGGCACCAGGCTTTTCGAGCTGACCTTCGACGCGCCGTCGCGGGTCGGGATGATGCACGGCGACGCCCACCCCGGCAACTTCATGCTGCGCGAGGACGGCCGGATGGTCGTCATCGACTTCGGCGCGGTGGCGCCGCTGCCCAACGGCCTGCCGGTGGAGATGGGCATCATGATCCGGCTGGCCCAGCACAAGGAGTACGACCTGCTGCTGCCGACCATGGAGAAGGTGGGCTTCGTCCGCAAGGGCGAGCAGCTGTCGATCGAGGCCATCGACGAGATGCTGGCGCAGTACGTTGAGCCGGTGCAGGTTCCGGTGTTCCACTACACCCGCAAGTGGCTGCAGGACCACGCCCAGTCGAACATGGAGCGGGCGCCGCAGCAGCTGAAGATGGCCCGCCAGATGGACCTGCCGGCCGAATTGGCGATCCCACTGCGGGTGATCGCCTCCAATGTGGCGATCTCCTGTCAGCTGGACTGCCGGGTTCCGGTGCGGGAATTGGCCGAAGCCCTGATCCCCGGCTACGCCGAACCCGAGCCGGTGCTGTAGCCCTCTCTTCGCTCCCCCACTCCGCGGATCGGGCGGGGCCGAGGCCGCGAATGGCACTTCCCGTCCTGCGAAATGGGAAACCATTTTTGCCCACCTCCGCGCGACTACCCGGGACTGACCGCGCCGCTGTCGCTCGGAGCTGGGCAGAAATCCATTAGCTCTTCGCGCGTCGGCACCCCCTCCTGCCTCAGGCTGCCACCTCATCCTTGCGCGGCCGTCCCCGCGGGCGCTTGCGCGCCAAAACCGTTCCGCGCACAAGGATCTCCCCGCCCCACACGCCCCACGGTTCGGCACGGTCCAGTGCGGCGGTCAGGCACGCCCGGCGCACCGGGCAGTCCCGACACAGCGTCTTGGCCTGCTCCAGATCGGCCGGGTCCTCGGCGAACCACAGGTCCGGGTCGGCGGCGTGGCACGGCAGTATGGGTTGGTCTGTCGTGTCGGATTCGATCACGTTCACAGGGTTCACCTCTCTTCTGGGATCTTCGGGGCTCTTCGGGACAAACAAAAAGGCCACGGACTCGGAAAGTCCGTGGCCTTGGAGTTGCGTTCGTCGTAACTAAACAGCGCTCCTGTCCACGGACACGGTAGCGGCGGCATGGCGCGCGGCGACGAACATGCGGAAAGGGTATCGGGCCATCCCAAGCGGCACAACCGATTTTCTGACCAGCGGTTTTTCCCGTCGTCGCCCCGGGTAAGCGGAGACCATGCCTCCGGTGACCCTGCCCATCGCCGCCGCGGCGGTGAGCGTCGTCGCGCTGCTGAACTTCGGCGACATCCCCGACCCCACCCGTCCCACCGAAGGGCATCCGTTCGGCGTCAGCGAGACCCTCCCCGAGTCCGGCGGCGCCGTCGCCTCCTACACCGTCACCCAGCTCGGCCCCAGCGACGACCCCGTCCGCTACCCGCTGACCGGCCGGCTGTTCCAGGCGACGGTGTCCGTGGCCGCCGTCGAGGGCAGCGTCACCCCGAAGGTCTCGATGTTCTACGCCCGGGCGGCCGCCGGACCGACCTACCCGGTGCTGGGCGAGGTCACCACCGCGCACGGTATCGACCGCGGGCCACTGCTTCGCGGCGAAAGGGCAACGGGGCGAATCTATTTCGATGTCGTCGCCGACACCCCGAACAGTGTTGTGTGCAACAACGGGATGGCCGACCTGATGGTGTGGGTGGGGCGGCCCGAGTCCACGCCCGCTCCCCCGCCCGCTGAGCCCCGCAACCCGACGATCCCGGTGATGCTGCACCCGGAGACCAACCCGGTGCCGGCCTGAAAGTCGGGGTTTCCGGCCGGGGATATCGGGTAGCCGGGCGGGCATGAAATCTTTGAAACGGAACACAGTCAGCCTGGCGGCCGCCGCGGCCGCAGTCATCGCCCTCAGTGGACCGGCATCGGCGGCCAAAGCGCAGTCGTTCGGTACCCGCGAAACCCTGGCCGATCCCGGCAGCATGATGGTCATCGCCTACACCGTGACCGATCTGGCGCCCAGCAGCGACCCCATCCCGTACCGGGTGATGGGTCGGCTCTACGAGGCGAAGGTGACGGTGGAAGCCGAGCGTGGCACCGTCACCCCCGTCATCCCGCCGTTCATGGCACGCTCGGCGAGCGGACAGAACTATCCGGTGCTGGCGGGGGTGGCCGCCCCGCAGGGCCTGAGCCCGATGTCGCTGATGCAGGGCCAGCGCTCCACCGGCAAGCTGTATTTCGACGTGGTGGGCCCGGTCCCCAATTCGGTGGCCTACAACCCGGGCTCGATGGAGGACCTGATGCTGTGGGTCGGCACGCCCGGCTAGCGACCTTCGGAATCCACCCGGTCGTCGGTGTGCAGCAACTCACGCACCGACGGCCGGGTGCCGTAGGGCCGCAGCATCACGCTGGCCGGCCGCGGCCGCACCTTCAGCGGCCACCAGAACCAGCGGCCCATCAGCGCGGCGATCGACGGCGTCATGAACGACCGCACGATCAGGGTGTCAAACAGCAGGCCCAACCCGATCGTCGTACCGATCTGCCCGAGCACCCGCAGATTGCTGAAGTAGAACGAGCCCATCGTCGCGGCGAACACCAGGCCGGCGGCGGTGACCACCGCCCCGGTGGAGGCCATCGACCGGATTATGCCGGTGTTGAGGCCCGCGCCGATCTCCTCCTTGAGCCGTGATATCAGCAGCAGGTTGTAGTCCGACCCGACGGCCAGCAGCAGAATCACGGCCAGCGCCAACACGATCCAGTACAGGTCGATGCCGAACAGCCGCTCCCACACCAGCACCGACAGACCGAACGAGGCGCCCAAAGACAGTGCGACGGTGCCGACGATCACCACCGCGGCGACCAGGCTGCGGGTGATGAACATCATGAT
>CAZRFC010000486.1:0-3071 GCA_964598975.1 uncultured Mycobacterium sp.
GGTCCTGGCCGAGTTGCTCGACGGTGTAGGTGTCGAACGGGGCCGTTCCGGACTGGCCGTGGCCGCGCTGGTCGTAGAACACCATCCGGACCTGTTCACCCCAGCGCTGCGCCAGGGCCGCCCGCTGGAAGTGGAATGAACCCATCCGCATGCAGAAGCCGTGGGCGAACACCACGGTCAGCGGCGCGGTGACCGGCCCGACCTCCCGCACCACCAGGGGCACCCCGTCGGTGGTGGTGACCACGCACCCGCGGTCGGCCTCCAACAGCTTGAAGTCCTCGCCTTCGTAGGCGTCGTTGATGGCCTTGCGCCGCAACGTCTTGGCCGCCGCGGCCGTGCCGACCGCACTGAGCCCGGCGACCCCGGCCATCAGGCTGGCCTTCTTCACCGCCGCGGGTCCGCCGTCCGATTTGCCCGGCGGCAGGGCGAGTTGCTCGACGGGACGGCGGCGGCGCAGTCGGAGTCTGCGCAGCTTGAGGGGCTTACCCGGCTTGCCCGCCATGGGCATCCACCTCCAGATAGCTGCGCCGCACCCGGCCGTGCAGACCGGTGACAACCTCGTAGTGGATGGTGTCGATCGCCTCGGCCCAATCCTGGGCGGTCGCCTCGCCGTCTGCGCCCGGCCCGAAGAGCACGGCGCGATCGCCTTCGGCGACGTCCGGCGGGCCGGGGCCGAGATCGACCACGAATTGGTCCATGCAGATCCGGCCCACGCTGCGCCGCAGCCGGCCGTTGATGAGCACGTCGATGCGCCCGCCCAGGGCACGGAAAATGCCGTCGGCGTAGCCCAGTGGGATCAGCGCCACGGAGGTGTCCCGGTCGGCGATCCAGGTGTGGCTGTAGGAAACGCCGTCACCCGCACGCACGGTCTTGACCATCGTCACCGGACAGGTCAGGGTCATGGCCGGCCGCAATCCCATGGGGCCGCGGTCGGGTACCGGGTTGAGGCCGTAGACCGCGATTCCGGGACGGACCATGTCGAAGGCGAGGTCGGGCCTGGTCATCGCGGACGGCGAGTTGGACAGGTGCGCCACCTCGTAGTCGACGCCGCGGCGGCGGGCTTCGGCGAGCATCGCGGTAAACCGTTGCGCCTGAAGATCGTTGACGGGGTTGTCGGGTTCGTCGGCGCACGCCAGATGGGACATGATGCCGCGTATCCGAACTGCCCCGTCGATTCCGGCGCGGCCCAGGGCATCGAGGACGTCCGGGTAGTCCTCGGCGCTGACGCCGTTGCGGTTCAGGCCGGTGTCCGCCTTGACGGTGACCACCGCGGTCCGACCGGTACGGCGCACCGCGTCGAGGACGTCGTCGACCTGAGCCGACGAGGACACCCCGATCTGGACGTCGGCCGCCAGTGCGGGCGCGAAGTCGGTGCCCGGCGGATGCAGCCACGCCAGGACCGGGGCGGTGATGCCCGCACGCCGCAGTGCCAGCGCCTCCCCGATAGTGGCGACCCCGAGTTCGGCCGCCCCCGCCGCGACCGCGGCCCGGGCCACCTCGGCGGCCCCGTGGCCGTAGCCGTCGGCTTTGACGACCGCCATGACCTGGGCCGACCCGGCAAGCTCACGCAGAACCCGCACGTTCTCGGCGATCGCCGAGAGGTCGACGACGGCCTCGCCGTTGACTGCGGCGGCGGCCGGTTGCGTCGGGGGCGTCAACGGCGTGGTCTGCATGGTCATGTCACCTGGGTCCGATTCTCCCAGACGAGCCGGTGCGCGAAGTGTTTCCCCCGCGCACGTCAGTGCGCGAAGTGCTCTTGCGTGAAGTGGCCTTCCGGCTGGATCGCGTCGAGGTGGTCCAGCACGGCGTGCAGGTCCTCCCACAGCGACCGGGCCAGGTCCGCCGAGAAACCCTCCCTGACCACCACCCGCAGCACCGACACGTCCTGGGCGCCGTCGGGCATCGTGTAGGCCGGCACCTGCCAGCCGTAGGACCGCAGTGCCGCGGACACGTCGAACTCGGTATAGCCAAAGTCGCCGGACAGCTTGAACGCCACCACCGGGATCTTGGATCCGTCGGCGATCACGTCGAAATGCCGGGATTTGGCCAGCTGATCGGAGAACCAGCGTGCCGTGCCCGACAGCGTCTGCATGACGTGGGTGTACCCGGCCCGGCCCAGCCTCAGGAAGTTGTAGTACTGCCCGACCACCTGGTTTCCCGGGCGCGAGAAGTTCAGCGTGAACGTGGGCATGTCACCGCCGAGATAGTTGACCCGGAAGATCAGATCCTCGGGCAGGTGATCGGCGTTGCGCCACACCACGAATCCGATACCCGGATAGGTCAGTCCGTACTTGTGGCCGCTGACGTTGATCGACACCACCCGCGGCAACCGGAAGTCCCACTTGAGGTCCGGATTCAGGAACGGCACCACGAATCCGCCACTGGCGGCGTCGACGTGCACCGGGATGTCCAGCCCTGTCTTTTTCTGCAGTTTGTCCAGCGCCGCGCAGATCTCGGCGATGGGTTCCAGTTCCCCGGTGTAGGTGGTGCCCACGATGCCGACCACCCCGATGGTGTCCTCGTCGACGGCTTCCACCACCTGCTCGGGGGTGATGACGTAGCGGTCCTCTCCCATCGGAAGATACCGCGGTTCGACCTCGAAGTACTTGCAGAATTTCTCCCAGACCACCTGTACGTTGGCGCCCATCACCAGGTTGGGGGTGCGTTTCCTCCAGTCGTCCTTGTTCTTGGCGGCGACCCGTTCCTTCCAGCGCCACTTCAGCGCCAGGCCGCCGAGCATGACCGCCTCGGATGAGCCGATGGTCGACGCACCGACGGCGCTCGAGGCGTCGTCGTCACGCAGGTTCTCGGCGTGGAACAGGTCGGCGACCATTGCCACACAACGGGATTCGATGGCCGCGGTAGCCGGGTACTCGTCCTTGTCGATCATGTTCTTGTCGAACGTCTCGGCCATCAGCCGCTCGGCTTCGGGATCCATCCAGGTGGTGACAAAGGTGGCCAGGTTGAGCCGGGAACTGCCGTCGAGCATCAACTCGTCGTGGATGAACCGGTAGGCGGCGGCGGGCTCCATGGCCTCGTCGGGCAGTCGCAGCGAGGGAATCGGGTCGGTG